>DATILC010000105.1:0-22882 GCA_035476855.1 Solimonas sp.
TCCTGCTCGGCAACAACGTGGTGCAGGCACTGGCCGCCTCGATCATGACCGTGATCGGCTGGCGCCTGTTCGGCGAGATCGGCATCGCCTACGCCGCCGGCGCCGTCGCGCTGCTGCTGCTGATCTTCAGCGAGTACATCCCCAAGACCCTGGCCGCGATCTACCCGGAGCGCGTCGCGCTGCCCTCGGCCTACATCCACTGGGGCCTGATCCGGCTGTTCTACCCGATCGTCTGGCTGGTCAACCGCACCAGCAACGGCCTGCTGCGCCTGCTCGGCGTGTCGCCGGAGGAAGCGGCGCAGCACAGCCTTAGCGCCGAGGAACTGCGCACGGTCGTGGCCGAAGCCGGAGCGATGATTCCGCATCGCCACCAGAAGATGCTGCTGTCGATCCTCGACCTGGAGAAGGAAACGGTCGAGGACATCATGGTGCCGCGCAACGAGATCACCGGCATCGACATCTCGGAGCCCTGGGAACGCATCCGCGAGACCATCGTCGACAGCCAGCACACGCGCCTGCCGGTGTTCGACGGCTCCATCGACAACCTGCGTGGCGTGATCCACCTGCGCCGCGTCGTGCGCCTGGCCGCGGAGAACAACCTCGATCCGCACAGCCTGGTGTCACTGGCCAGCGAGCCCTACTTCATCCCCGAGGGCACGCCGCTGAACCAGCAGCTGCTGAACTTCCAGAACCAGAAGCGCCGCATCGGCTTCGTGGTCGACGAGTACGGCGACATCCAGGGCCTGGTCACGCTGGAAGACATCCTCGAGGAAGTGGTCGGCGAGTTCACCTCGGACCCGGCGACGCGCATCAAGAATGTCTATGCCGATCCCGATGGCTGTTTCCGCGTCACCGGCTCGGTGACGATCCGCAGCCTCAACAAGAACCTCGGCTGGAAGCTGCCGCTCGACGGTCCCAAGACCATCAACGGCCTGGTGATGGAGAAGCTCGAGAACCTGCCCCAGGCCGGCCGCAAGATCACGATCAAGGGCTACGAGTTCGAGATCACCGAGACGCGCGCCAACGCGGTGAAGTCGGCACGCATCCGCCCGCCGCAGCAGGCCGGCAAGGCCGCCAAGGCGGCCTGAGGCAGCAGCTCAGCTGAAGGCCGCCAGCGCCTGGTCGAGCCGGGACACCGGCACCACTTCCAGATCCAGCTTCGTGGTCTTGCGCGGCCGGTTGGCCTCCGGAATGATCGCGCGGCGAAAGCCGTGCTTGGCCGCCTCGGCCAGGCGTTCTTCGCCACCCGCCACCGGGCGCACCTCGCCCGCCAGCCCCAGTTCGCCGAACACGACCAGGTCATTGGGCACCGGCTTGTTGCGGAACGAGGACAGCACCGCCAGCACCAGCGGCAGGTCGGCAGCGGTTTCCTGGATGCGCATGCCACCGACGACGTTGGCGAACACATCCTGGTCGCCCAGCGGAATGCCGCCATGGCGGTGCAGGATCGCGAGCAGCATGTTGAGACGGTTGCCCTCGAGGCCCAAGGTTACGCGGCGCGGCGTGCCGACCATCGAGCGATCGACCAGGGCCTGCACCTCGACCAGCAGCGGCCGGCTGCCCTGCCGCGTCACGGTGACCACGCTGCCCGGCACCGGCTGTTCGTGACGCGACAGGAACAGCGCGGAAGGGTTGCTGACCTCCTTCAGGCCCGCATCGGTCATTGCGAACACGCCCAGCTCGTTGACCGCACCGAAGCGATTCTTCACCGCACGGATCAGGCGGAAGCGCGAACCGGGGTCGTGCTCGAAGTACAGCACCGAATCGACCATGTGCTCGAGCACGCGCGGACCGGCAATCGCGCCTTCCTTGGTGACATGGCCGACCAGGATCACGGCCGTGTGGCTGGCCTTGGCATGACGCACCAGTTGTGCCGCACATTCGCGCAGCTGCGACACCGAACCCGGCGCAGAATCCAGCGAATCCGTGTACAGGGTCTGCACCGAATCGATCACCGCCAGCCGCGGCTTCTGCAGTGCCAGGTGGCCGATGATCTGCTCCACCGAGGTTTCCGCCAGCACCGGCAGATCGAGGTCCGGCAGCCCCAGGCGCTGGGCGCGCAGGTGCACCTGCGTCAGCGATTCCTCGCCGGTGACGTACAGGGTCGGGACCTCCCGCTGCAGATTGGCCAGGACCTGCAGCAGCAGCGTCGATTTGCCGATGCCCGGGTCGCCGCCGATCAGGATCACCGCCCCCGGCACGATGCCGCCGCCGAGCACGCGGTCCATCTCCGACAGGCCGGTGGAGGTTCGCGGCGACTCGTGCACGTCGATCTCGCGCAGGTTCTGCACGCGTCCTGCGGCCTGGCCGCTGATGCCACCGCCGCGGGCCCGGGCACCGGCCTCCACGCGCGCCTCGACCAGCGAGTTCCAGGCGCCGCAATCCGGACATTGCCCGACCCACTTCGGGCTCGCTGCACCACAGCTCTGGCAGACGTACTGGGTTTTGCTTTTGGAACCCATCTCACAATTTCTTGGTGTCGGGGGGAGTCTAATTCCCGGGAATCTGAGCTAGTATGAAGCGAAGAGCACAGCCAGGGGGGCACAGCGAGTGCAGAAGAACAATATCTGGTCGAAAGACTGGTTCGCAGCAGTTGTGTTCTCGCTGGTGTTTTTCGTGCTCGCCTATGGCGTGTTCGGCGATGCATCCCAGTCGCTGGAACGCACCACCTACGACCTCGGCGTCCGCTCGCGCGAGCGCGCACCCTCCGACCGCGTTGCGGTGGTCGCCATCGACGACCAGTCGATCGCCAACCTGGGCCGCTGGCCCTGGCCGCGCAGCCTGCAATCGCAGCTGATCGACAAGCTGCAGGAAGGCGGCGCCAAGGTCATCGGCAATACCGCGCTGTACCTGGAACCCGAGAAAGGTGCCGCCTCCGAAACCTTCGTCGCGCTGATCGACGAGCTGAAGGCCTCGCCGCTGGTGCAGCAGATTCCTGCCGAGGTCGAGACCTTCGGCATCATGCTCGACGAAACCGCGCAGAGGTCGAAGTCCAAGGCCATCATCGGCATCGCCGAGGCCTATCGCGAGTCATCGCTGGCCAAGGAATACAAGCCGCAGATGGAGGCGCTGCTTGCACGCCTCGACGCCGCCGCCAGGTCCGGCGGTTCGCCCGATGCGGTGCTGGCGCAGGCCCTGACGAAAAGCAAGGTCGTGCTGCCGATGATCTTCCAGATCGGCCGCCCGCAGGGGCGTCCGGACTCGCCGCTGCCGGATTACGTGCGCCGCAACCGCCTCGAGAACGTCAAGGACCGTATCGGTGCCCGCGGCAAGGACGACTCGTTGCCACTGCCGACGGTGCTGGCCCAGGTGCCGGTGTCGATGATCGGCGAAGCCGCCACCGCCATCGGCCACCTCAATGTCACCCAGGACGTCGACGGCGCCGTGCGCTATGAGCCGCTGGTGCTGAGGCATTTCGACGAATTCTACCCCTCGTTTTCGCTGATGCTGGCCGCCTCCGCGCTCAACCTGAAACCTGCGGATATCGAGGTGCGCCTGGGTGAAGGCGTGGCCCTGGGTGGGCTCAACATCGGCACCACCAGCGCGCTGCGCATGTACACCCACTTCTACAGCGACGTCGACGGCAAGCCGGCCTTCGCGGTGGACGCCGCCTACGACATCATCGCGGGCAAGATCCCGCTGGCCAAGTACAAGGACAAGGTGGTGCTGATCGGCACCACCGCCGTCGGTACCGGTGACACCTTCGCCACGCCGGTCTCGCCGTCGATGGCCCCGGTGCTGACCCTCGCACACGCCGTGTCCTCGCTCCTGCAGGAAGACTTCTTCACCCGTCCGGCCTGGGCCGGCTGGCTGGAACTGCTGGTGTTCATCCTGCTGGCGGCCTACCTCGCCGTGCTGCTGCCGCGCCTGAAGGCCACGCTGGCCGCGGTCCTCACCGTCACGCTGGTGATCACGCTGCTGGTCACGCAGATCGGCGTGATGGCCGGTTCCGCGCTGTGGCTGAAGCTGACCATCCCGGCGCTGTTCCTGGTCGTCGGCCACGGCTTCATGACGGTCAAGAAGTTCCGCATCACCGAGATGCTGAAGCAGACCAGCGAGGTCGAGAACGCCGAGTCCAACAAGATGCTGGGCCTGGCCTTCCAGGGCCAGGGCCAGCTCGACATGGCCTTCGAGAAATTCCGTCGCGTGCAGCCGGTGGACGAGAAGCTGCTGGACCTGATGTACAACCTCGCACTGGACTTCGAGCGCAAGCGCCAGTTCAACAAGGCCGAGTCGGTCTACCAGCACATCGGCGAACACAAGAAGGATTTCCGCGACGTGGCGCAGAAGCTCAACCGCGCCAAGAAGTTGTCGGAAACGGTCATTCTCGGCGGCGGCGGCGGGCGCTCGCACCCCGGCGGCACGATGGTGCTGGGCGGCGGCGCGGACGGCACCGAGCAGATGCAGATCGAGAAGCCGATGCTGGGCCGCTACCAGGTCGAGAAGGAACTCGGCAAGGGCGCCATGGGCGTCGTCTACATGGGCAAGGATCCGAAGATCGGCCGCACCGTCGCGATCAAGACCATGGCGCTGTCGCAGGAGTTCGAGCCGGACGAACTGGTCAGCGTCAAGGAACGCTTCTTCCGCGAGGCCGAGACCGCAGGGCGCCTGACGCATCCGAACATCGTCTCGATCTACGATGCCGGCGAAGAGCACGACCTCGCTTTCATCGCGATGGAATTCATCAAGGGTCATGACCTGACCAAGCACGTCAAGGCCAACAACCTGCTGCCGCTGCCTGAGGTGCTGCGCCTGATCGCCGACGCCGCCGACGCGCTGGACTACGCGCACAGCAACGGCGTGGTGCACCGCGACATCAAGCCGGCCAACATGATGCTGGTCGAGGCCACCCAGACCCTCAAACTGATGGACTTCGGCATCGCCCGCATTGCAGACTCCAGCAAGACCAAGACCGGCATGGTGCTGGGCACGCCCAGCTACATGTCGCCGGAGCAGTTGGCCGGCAAACGCGTCGACGGCCGCTCCGATCTGTTCTCGCTGGGCGTGACGCTGTACCAGCTGCTGACCGGCTCACTCCCCTTCCAGGCAGAATCGATGGCAACGCTGATGTTCAAGATCGCCAACGAACACCATGCCCCGGCCAGTGGCGTACGGCCCGACCTTCCCGCAAAAATCAACGTCGTGATCGATCGCGCTTTGCACAAGGACACCGAACAACGCTACCAGCGTGGCACTGAACTGGCGCGTGACCTCCGTTTCATCCTGACCGGCCTCAACGGCCGTCCCGCCTGAGGCAGACCGCATGGCGCTCAAGGACAGGGTCACGACTTCACTGGTATCGGACGTCGGCCGCGCGCGGACCAACAACGAGGATGCGGTCGAGCAGGACGAGGAGATCGGCCTGCTGGTGCTGGCCGATGGCATGGGCGGCTATAACGCCGGCGAGATCGCCAGCGGCATTGCCACCACCACGGTACTCGACGTGGTGCGCCGCGACTGGAAGGACCTGAAGCGCGGCGAGGTCGACGAGGAGTCCGGCTACAGTGCCGAGGCGCTGCTGCTGCGCAAGGCGGTGGAAAGCGCGCACCAGACCATCTACCAGGTGGCCCAGAGCCAGCCACAGTGCGCCGGCATGGGCACCACGATCGTCACCTGCCTGATGCACGACGACCGCATGTCGATCGCCTATGTGGGTGACTCGCGGCTGTACCGCTTCCGCGACAATCACCTCGAACAGATCACCCGCGACCACTCGCTGCTGGAAGAACTGGTCGCCCGCGGCCACTACAGCCGCGAGGACGCCCAGCGCCTGGTGCGCAAGAACATCGTCACCCGCGCACTGGGAGTGGAGCCAGAGGTATCGGTCGACCTGATCGAGGACACAGTCGAGATCGGCGACATCCTGCTGATTGCCTCGGACGGCCTGACTGACATGGTCCCCGACGAGAAAATCAGCTTAACACTCGCCAAGTTAGCTGATAATCTTGATAGTGCGGCAGAGGAATTGGTGAGGCTCGCCAACGAGGCCGGGGGCAAGGACAACGTTTCGGTGGTGCTGGCTCGCGCGGACGCGTCGTTCGCTCGCGGCAGGCGCTGGTATGAACGACTGATGGAATGGTTCTGAGAACACTATGGGCAAGCTTATCGTCACGGACAGCACCGGCCAGACCAAGGAAGTTCCGCTCAGCAAGGAGCGGGTTACCATCGGCCGCCATGCTGACAACGATATCCCTTTGAATGACAAGGCTGTTTCGGGCCACCACGCGGTGGTCATCACGATTCTGCAGGACTCTTTCCTGGAGGACCTGGATTCGACCAACGGCACCCAGGTCAATGGCAAGCAGATCGCCAAGCACCCGCTGTCGCATGGCGACGTCATCAGCATCGGCCGCAACTCGCTGAAGTACGAAGGCGAGGGCCAGGGCGGCGACGACGACTTCGAGAAGACCATGATCCTCAAGCCGGGCCAGTTTGGCGCGGCTTTCGATGCCCAGGTCAGCAAGGCCGCGGCCCCCACAGCGGCCCCTGCGGCGGCCGCAGCTGCGCCGAACCCGATGGCCAGCTCCCTGGCCGGCACCAATGCGCCGAAACCGGTGCTGGGCAAGCTGCGCGTCTCCAGCGGCCCCAACATGGGCAAGGAGCTGGAACTGTCCAAGGCCCTGACCACGATCGGCAAGCCGGGCGTGCAGGTGGCGGCCATCACCCGCCGTGCCGATGGCTACTACATCGTCCACGTCGGCGGCCAGGCCGGCGGCGCCAAGCCCCTGGTCAATGGCCAGGCACTGGACACGCAGGCACGCAAGCTGGTCAGCAACGACACGGTGGAACTGGCCGGCACCCAGATGACCTTCATGATCATCGCCTGATCGGCACAGGGCAGAACAGGAAAGGCGGCCCTCGGGCCGCCTTTTTCATGTGTAGCGGAAATGCACCCGCTGGGTCAGTCCGCAGAACAGTTCGTACGGGATCGTCCCGGCCTGCGCCGCGACCTGCTCGGCCGGCAGGGCCGCGCCCCAGAGCAGCACCGGATCGCCCACGTTCGCCTGCGGCGCGTTGCGCAGGTCCAGGGTGATCATGTCCATCGACACGCGGCCGGCGTAGGCCACCGGCCGGTCGCCCACCAGCGCCGGCGTGCCGCTGGCGAAACTGCGGTGGATGCCATCGGCATAGCCCACCGCCGCCACGCCGATGCGCATGCGCTCCGGGCAGCGCCAGCTGCGGCCGTAGCCGATGGATTCGCCGGCCTCGTACTCGCGTATAGCAATCAGCCGGCTCTCCAGCCGCATCGCCGGCTTCAGCCCCAGCTGCGCGCCGGTCTGGCCCGGCATCGGCGAGGCGCCGTAGATCATCAATCCCGGACGCACCCAATCGACCCGCGCTTCGGGCCAACCGATGATGCCGGCGGAATTGCCGATCGAGCGCGGCCCCTTGATACCCTGCAGGGCGGCGTCGAAGCGACCGATCTGCTCCAGGGTGAAGCCGTTCCCTGGCTCGTCGGCGCTGGCCAGGTGGGTGATCCAGCCCTGCAGGGTCCAGCCCGGATGGGCCCGCAAGGCTTCGAGCAGGCGCGGCACGTCGGTCAGCGGGAAGCCCAGGCGGTGCATGCCGCTGTCGAGCTTGAACCAGACGCTCAGCTGCGCATCCCGGCCCAGGCGGTGCAGCAGGTCGATCTGCCAGTGGTCATGCAACACCACCTGCAGTCGCCCGTAGACCGCCTGCGCCGCCTCCTCCTCGGAGATGACGCCTTCCAGCAGGGCGATCGGGCAATGGATGTGGGCGCGGCGCAGCTCGACGGCCTCCTCGAGGCAGGCCACGGCGAGGGCATCGACGCCGGCGGCCTCCAGGGCCCGCGCCACCGGGATGGCCCCATGGCCGTAGCCATTGGCCTTGACCGCGGCCATCACCCGCGAGCCGGGCGCCAGGCGGCGCACCACACCGAGGTTGTGCTGGACGGCGGCGAGGTCGATGGTCGCCGTGACGCGCGGGATCATTCCGGGCTCTACAGGTGCACGGAGTAGGACGGGTCCGCCAGGTCGCGGAACTTGGTGTACTTGCCGTCGAAGGCCACCTTGACCATGCCGGTCGGGCCGCTACGCTGCTTGCCGATGATGATTTCGGCCAGGCCCTTGTCCGGCGAGGTTTCCGGGTTGTAGTAGTCGTCGCGATAGACGAACACGACGACGTCGGCGTCCTGCTCGATACCGCCGGACTCGCGCAGGTCGGCCATGCGCGGGCGCTTGTTGTCGCGCTGCTCGACGCCGCGGTTGAGCTGCGACAGCGCGATCACCGGCACGCCCAGTTCCTTGCCCAGCGCCTTGAGGTTACGCGAGATCTCGGAGACCTCGTTGGCGCGGTTGTCGGCGCCCGGCACCTGCATCAGCTGGATGTAATCGACGATGATCAGCGACAGGCCGTGCCGTGCGGCGATGCGGCGGGCGCGGGCGCGCAGTTCGATCGGCGACAGTGCGCCGGTCTCGTCGATGAACAGCGGCGCCTCGCGCAGCGCACCCATGGCCCAGGACAGGTCGCTCCACTCCTTGTCGCTCATGTCGGCGTTGCGCAGGTGCTGCTGGTCGACCTCGCCGACCGAGGACAGCACACGGAACACCAGCTGCTCCGCCGCCATTTCCATGCTGAACACCGCCACCGGCACCTTCTGCACGATGGCCGCATGCTCGGCGATGTTCATCGCGAACGAGGTCTTGCCCATGCCGGGGCGGCCGGCAACGATCACCAGGTCGCCGGCATGCAGGCCGTTGGTCTTCTGGTCGAAATCGCGGAACCCGGTCGACAGGCCGCGGCGCCCGCCGGGCTTGCCCTTGGCCTCCTCCAGCTGCTTGGAAACGTGGTCCAGCAGCGGCGCCATCTGGTGATACTGCGCCTTGCCCTTGGTGTCGCCCTGGCGCAGGCTGAACACCTTCTGCTCGGCCTCTTCCAGCAGGGCACTGGCGCTGCGGCCCTCGGGGCGGAAGCCGATGTCGGCAATACCCTGCCCGGTCGCGATCAGCTGGCGCAGCACCGAGCGCTCGCGCACGATCTCGGCGTAGGCGTGGGTGTTGGCGGCGCTGGGCGTATCGTTGGCCAGGGTGCCCAGGTAGGACATCCCGCCCGCTTCCTCGAGCTTGTTGTTGTAGCGCAGGTGCTCGGTGACGGTGAGGAAATCGCAGGGCCGGTGCGAGGCCAGCAGGTTGCGCATCGCATCGAAGATCAGCTGGTGCGCATGCAGGTAGAAGTCCGTCTCCTTCAGCACGTCCAGGACTTCGAAGGCGGCGCGGTTGTCCAGCATCATGCCGCCCAGCACCGACATCTCGGCTTCGATCGAATGGGGGGGCAGCTTTGGGGCGTTCTGCATTTGGAGGATTGTAAAAGCAAACGGCCCGCCGAAGCGGGCCGTCCGTATTGCGGAAAGACCGACGGGCTTATGCAGCCTGCGGCTTGTCCTCGGCGACGACCACCGTCAGGCTGGCTTCCACCTCGGTGTGCAGGCGCACACTGACGGTGTAGCTGCCGATCTGGCGGATCGGGCCGGAGAGCATGTCGATCTCGGCCTTCTTGACGTCGATGCCCTGCTTGGCGGCAGCATCCACGACCTCGGCCGGACCGACCGAACCGTAGAGCTTGCCTTCCTCGGCAGCCAGGGCCTTGATCGTGACGGTCTGGCCGTTGATCTTGGCGGCGCGGGCCTTGGCGGCGTTAATCGAGTCGCCGGCCTTCTTGACCAGCTCAGCCTTGCGGGCCTCGAACACCTTGCGGTTCTCTTCGGTGGCCGGCAGCGCCTTGCCCTGCGGCAGCAGGTAGTTACGGCCGAAGCCGGACTTCACCTTGACGGTGTCGCCGAGGTCGCCGAGCTTCTTGATCTTCTCGAGCAGAATGACTTCCATGGTCGCTCTCCCTTAGCCGTGGCTGTCGCTGTACGGCAGCAGCGCCAGGAAACGCGCGCGCTTGATCGCCGTGGCCAGTTCACGCTGGTAGCGCGACTTGGTGCCGGTGATGCGGGCCGGAACGATCTTGCCGTTCTCGCCGATGTACTGCTTGAGGGTGGCAAGATCCTTGTAATCGATCGCCGGGGAGTTCTTACCGCTGAACTTGCAGGACTTCTTGCGACGGAAAAACTGTGCCATGACTTAGGCTCCTTCGACAGCGGCTTCGGCCGGGGCATCGCCCTCGCCTTCAGCATCATCCGTATGACGAGCGCGGAACTCGCCCGGCTTCTTCTCTTCGTCCTGCACCTTGAACAGCGGGGACTGATCGACCACCGCGGCCTCGGTCTTGACGACCAGCTTGCGGATCACGGCGTCGTTGAAGCGGAACGCGTTCTCCAGTTCGGCCAGCGCCGCATCGTCGCACTCGACGTTCATCAGAACGTAGTGCGCCTTGTGGGCCTTGGCGATCGGGTAAGCCAGCTGGCGACGGCCCCAGTCTTCCAGGCGGTGAACCTTGCCGCCGGTCGCGCTGACCATGCCCTTGTAACGCTCGATCATGGCCGGAACCTGTTCACTCTGGTCCGGATGCACCATGACCACGATTTCGTAGTGACGCATCGATAACTCCTTGTGGACACAGGACTTTCGCCCTGCGGCCCCCGGTGCCTGAAGCACCATGGAGCAAGTGGTTGAAACAAAAACCTCCACGCCAGTCGGCATGGAGGGGCGCGAATCTTAAGGGAATCAGCAGTTTGTTGCAATCACGCCGACGCCGCAGCGCGTTCGGCCATGTAGCGGCGCCAGCCGCCGAGGTGGGTGATGTCCTGCGCCCCGGCCTCCCCGGCCGGCTCGCAGATGAAGCCGCTGACCCAGCGACCGTCCGCCAGTTCGAGCTTGCCGATCCCCAGCGGCGCCGGGATGCCGGCGACGAAGCTGCCGAATCCGGCCTCCGGCACCGACCAGACCTCGACCTCGATCGCCGCGCCCCGTGCCGCATCGCGGATCATCCCCGGGCGGAACGGCGGCCCGCCGGCCAGGGCGATCAGGCGATAGCAGGCGGCGCTGTGGGTGGCTTCGACCAGGAAGGCGCCGCGACTGGTCAGCTGGGGGTTCAGCGGCATACCCGACAGGTGCGCACCGCAGACCGCGACCTCGATGCGCCCCGCCGGCTTCGGCGGCGCGGTCGGCGTCCATTGGCTGACCTGGCGGCCGGTCGTGCCCTGCCCGGCCATCCAGCGCTGGCCCAGCGCCAGCAGGTACTCGTCCGAGAAGGCCGGCCCGAACAGGGTCACGCCGAAGGGCAGCCCGGCCGGCGTGAATCCGGCCGGCAGCGCCAGCGCGGCGTAGTCGAGCAGGTTCATGAAGTTGGTATAGGTGCCAAGGCGGCTGTTGAGCAGCAGCGGCTCGGCCTCGAGCTGGTCGATGCGGTAGTGCGTCGGCGCGGTCGGCAGCAGCACGGCGTCGACGCCAGCCAGCTGCGCATCGGCCTCGCGGCGCAGGGCCTGCAGACGGTAGAAGGCATCGAAGGTCTCGACCGCGCCACGCGCCAGACCGCCGGAGACGATCTGCCGGGTCACCGGCAGCAGGGCCTCCGGCTGCTGCTCGAGGACCGTGCGCAGCGCGTGGCTGCGTTCCGCCACCCAGGGGCCTTCATAGAGCAGGTGCGCGGCCTCGGCGAAGGGCTGGAAATCGATCTCGCGGATTTCCGCGCCCAGCGCTGCCCAGCGCTCGATCGCCTGCCCGAACAGCGCGGCATAGGTCTCGTCGCCGAAGAACTCGCGCTGTGCCACTGGCGGCACGCCGAGGCGAAAGCGCTGCAGCGGGCCGGACACCAGGCGCCCCTGCCGGCTGTACGGATCCTGCACGTCGTAGCCGTCGATCACCGCCGCGATGCGGCGCGCATCTTCCGGATTCAGCGCGAACAGCGACGGGCAGTCCAGCGAACGGCAGGCCGGCAGCACGCCGCGGGTGGACCAGCGACCGCGCGTCGGCTTGATGCCCAGCAGGTTATTGAACGCCGCCGGCACGCGGCCGGAGCCGGCCGTATCGGTGCCCAGCGAGAAGCTGACCTCGCCCAGCGCCAGCGCCACCGCCGAGCCAGAGCTGGAGCCGCCGCTGATGTAGTCGGGGTTGAAGGCATTGCGCACCGCGCCATGCGGCGAGCGCGTGCCGACCAGGCCGGTGGCGAACTGGTCGAGGTTGGTCTTGCCCAGCGGGATCGCGCCGGCATCGAGCAGGCGCTGCACGATCGCGGCGCTGGCCTCGGGAACGTAGGCAAACTCCGGGCAGGCCGCGGTGGTCGGTACGCCGGCCAGGTCGATGTTGTCCTTGATCGCGAACGGCAGGCCGTACAGCGGCAGCGCGTCCGGCCCCTGTCCTGCGAGCCGTGCCAGATGCGGCGCAAGCTGCGCCTCGTCGAGCAGCGTGATCCAGATGCGGTGATCCGCATGCCCGGCAATGCGTTCACGCAACTGCGCCAGCAGCGCGGCCGGGCTCAGGCTGCCGTCACGGTAGGCGCGATGCAGCGAATCGATAGCCAGGTCGATCATGTCGTCTCCTCCAGCACCAGCAGTGATTGTCCCGGCGTCACGCCCTGCCCCGGTTCACAGAGCACGCGGCGCACGATGCCGGCGGCGCTGGCAGTGACCGCGATCTCCATCTTCATCGACTCCACCAGGGCGACAGTCTCGCCGGCGGCGACCCGCTGCCCTGGCTTCACCGACACCTGCCAGACGCTGCCCGGCACCGGGCTGACGATGGCACGCTCGCCCTCGGCCAGCACATCGACCACCGGTGGCGGCGCCTCGGCCTCCATGCTCACCACGTCCTGCCCCGCCGCAGCCCAGCGCTGGCGCTCGGCCTCGAAGGCGGCCTGCTGGCGGGTCTTGAAGGCGCCGATGTCCCCGCAATGGGTGTCTAGGAAGGCGTTGTAGTCGCGCAGCCGGAAGGTCTGCTCCTCGATCCGCAGGCGATAGCGGCCACGCGGGAAGTCCTCGCGGATCTGCATCAGCTCCTCGTGGCTGACCGGATGGAAGCGCAGCTGGTCGAAGAAGCGCAGCAGCCAGGGCTTGCCCTCGCGGAAGTCGGCGGTCTGCTTCCAGGTATTCCACATCTGCAGGGTGCGACCGACGAACTGGTAGCCGCCCGGCCCCTCCATGCCGTAGACGCAGAGATAGGCGCCGCCGATGCCGACGGCGTTCTCCGGCGTCCAGGTGCGCGCCGGGTTGTACTTGGTGGTGACCAGCCGGTGCCGCGGATCCAGCGGCGTCGCCACCGGCGCACCGAGGTAGACGTCGCCCAGGCCCATCACCAGGTAGCTGGCGTCGAAGAAGATGCGTTTCACTTCCTCGATGCTGGCCAGCCCGTTGATGCGGCGGATGAACTCGAGGTTGCTCGGGCACCAGGGCGCGTCCTTGCGCACCGACTGCATGTACTTGTCGATCGCCAGCCGGCAGGCGGCGTCGTCCCAGGAGATCGGCAGGTGCACGATGCGCGTCGGCACCTCCATGTCCTCGATCGCCGGCAGCTCGCGCTCGGCGCGGCGCAGGATCTCCAGCAGCTTGCGCTGCGGCAGGCGCAGATTGTCGTAGTGCAGCTGCAGCGAGCGGATGCCCGGCGTCAGTTCCAGCAGGCCGTCGATCTTCTGCGCCTGCAGCCAGCACATCAGCGCATGCACGCGGAAGCGCAGGTTCAGGTCCAGCACCTGCGGGCCATACTCGACCAGCAGGTTGTCGTCGCCCGAGGGCCGGATCACGACCGGCAGCGGACCATCGTCGTGGCGCGCGAGCACCGCGCTGTCGGGAATGGCCAGCAACGGCGTCTCGACGAACTGCGGGCGCAGGTTTTCGACCAGGTCCAGCTGCGCGCGATCGAGCTTTTCGGCGGTGGCATCGCTCACCGGCAGGAAGCGCAGGCGGTCGCCCGGACGCAGCTGGCCCAGCTGCCAGAGATCGGCCTTGACGATGGTCACCGGGCAGACGAAACCGCCGAGGCTGGGGCCATCGGGCCCCAGGATCACCGGCATGTCGCCGGTGAAGTCGACCGCGCCGACGGCATAGGCGTTGTCGTGGATGTTCGAGGGATGCAGGCCAGCCTCGCCGCCGTCGGAACGCGCCCAGGCCGGCTTCGGTCCGATCAGGCGCACGCCGGTGCGGCTGGAGTTGTAGTGCACCTCCCAGGCGGTGGCGAAGAAGGTCTCGATGTCCTCGAGGGTGAAGAAATCCGGCGCGCCATGCGGGCCGTAGATGACGCGGAAGTTCCACTCGTGTCCGTACTCCGGCAGCAGCTCCGGCGGCAGCGCCGCCGGCTCGCCGGCGAGGGCTGTGCCGGCATGCAGCACGTCACCCGGCTGCAGCGCGCGGCCGCCATGGCCGCCGAAGCGGCCGAGGGTGAAGGTGCTGGCGCTGCCGAGGTACTCCGGCACGTCGACTCCGCCGCGCAGGCAGAGATAGCAGCGCGCACCGGCGCCGCGCACCGCGCCCAGCGACAGCGTCGCCCCGGCCGGCACGGTCAGCGGCTGCCACATCGGCACGGGCCTGCCATCGAGCCGCGGCCCCATGTCGGCGCCCGTGAGCACGATCTGCGTCGCGGCGCGGAAGCGCAGCACCGCGCCGGTCAGCGTCATCTCCAGCGCCGCCGCGCCTGGCGCGTTGCCGATCAGGCGGTTGCCCAGACGCAGGGCAACGCTGTCGAAGGGCCCCGACGGCGGCACGCCGACATCCCAGTAGCCGATGCGGCCGGGGAAGTCCTGCACCGTGGTCTGCGTACCACCTTCCAGCATCTCGATGCCGGTCGAACGGTAGATGAAGTCGTTGAGATGGGCGGTGGTCTGCCGGCCGGCCGCGAACACCGGGTCGGCAGCGATCTGGCGCAGGTATTCGAGATTGGTCTCGATGCCGCCGACCGCGGTCTGCTGCAGCGCCGCCAGCATCGCGGCGCGCGCCGCCTCGCGGTCCGGCGCATGGACGATCAGCTTGGCCAGCATCGGGTCGTAGTACGGCGGCACCTCGACACCCGGCTCGATCCAGTGATCGCAGCGCACGCCGGCTGGCAACTGCAGGCGCGTGATGCGTCCCGCCACCGGCTGGAAACGCTTGCCCGGATCCTCGGCGTAGAGACGCACCTGCATCGAGTGCCCCTGCGGCGCATAGCGAAAGCCGCGCAGGAAATCGTGCTCGCCGGCGGCGAGGCGGATCATCCACTCGACCAGGTCGACACCGGTGGTCTGCTCGGTCACGCCATGCTCGACCTGCAGCCGCGTATTGACCTCGAGAAAATAGAACTGCTGGCTGGCGTCGTCGTAGATGTATTCCACGGTGCCGGCGGATCGGTAGTTGACCGCCTGCCCCAGCTTCACCGCCGTCGCCCACAGCGCCTCGCGCACCGCCTGCGGCAGATTCGGCGCCGGGGTTTCCTCGACCACCTTCTGGTTGCGCCGCTGCAGCGAACAGTCGCGCTCGCCGAGCGCGACCACCGTGCCCTGGCCGTCGCCGAACAGCTGCACCTCGATATGCCGCGCGCGTTCGACCAGCTTCTCCAGGAACAGGCCATCGTTGCTGAAGTTGTTGCGTGACAGGCGCTGCACCGAGTCCCAGGCCGCGTGCAATTCCTCGGGGCCATGGCAGCGCTGCATGCCGATGCCGCCACCGCCAGCCGTGCTCTTTAGCATCACCGGGTAGCCGATCTGCACCGCCCGCTGCAGCGCCTCGTCGGCATCACGCAGCAGGCCGGTACCCGGCAGCAGCGGCACGCCGTTTTCCTCCGCGATGCGCCGCGCCGTGTGCTTCAGGCCGAAAGCGGTGATCTGCTCCGGACTGGGGCCGATGAAGGCAATGCCGGCCGCCTCGCAGGCGGCGGCGAATTCGAGGTTCTCGCTGAGGAAGCCATAGCCGGGATGGATCGCCTCGGCGCCGCTGCTCCTGGCGGCCTCGATGATCTTCGCGATGCTGAGGTAGCTCTCCGCCGCCAGCGCCTCGCCGATGCAGATCGCCTCGTCGGCGCCCTGTACATGCAGCGAGCCGGCATCGGCGCGGGTGTACACCGCCACCGAGGCGATACCCATGCGCCGCAGCGTGCGCTGGATGCGGCAGGAAATCGCGCCGCGGTTGGCAATCAGGACCTTCTTGAACATCTCATGCTCGTTTGCGGGCCGTCCCGCGAAGGTTCGTGCCACCGGGCCGTCCCGGTGGAGTTTGAAAGCAAAAGCGATCTAGCCACGGAATTTCACGGAAGAACACGGAAAAAAATGATCGATTGCAATCCGACATTCTCTCTATCCTGTTTTTTCCGTGTGTGTCCGTGTCATTCCGTGGCAAATTTTCTTGCGCAGAAGCCCCTCAGTCCCAGATCAGCACCTCGATCGGTGTCGGGTTGTAGGCGTTGCAGGGGTTGTTGAGCTGCGGGCAGTTCGAGATCAGCGCGATCACGTCCATCGCCGCACGCAGCTCCACGTACTTGCCCGGCGCCGAGATGCCGTCGGCGAAGCTCAGCCCGCCCTCTGGCGTCACCGGCACGTTCATGAAGAAGTTGATGTTGTGCGTGATATCGCGTTTGCTCATGCCGAACTGCTCGTTCTCCGCCACCGCAAGCAGGTAGGAGTCGCGGCAGGCGTGCATGCACTTCTTCTCCAGTGCATAGCGCACCGTGTTGCTCTCGGTGGCGCAGGCACCGCCCAGCGTGTCGTGGCGGCCACAGGTGTCGGCGACGATCTCCAGCAGCGTATGCCCACCAGTGGAAATCAACCGTGTGCCGGCCGTGAGATAGACATTGCCCTGCTCGCGGATGGTGTCGACCGCGCTGTAGCGCTCGGTCGGGTCGGCGGCGCTGTAGAACAGGGTGTCGGCGGCCTGGTTGCCCTCGAGGTCGAGGATGCGCAGGGTCTGGCCCTTCTTCACCGGGTGCATCCAGTAGTCGCCGGCCTCGACCACCTTGCGGTAGCCGGCGTGCTCCGGCTTCAGGCTGCTTTCGACGATCACCGCACACCTCCGAGCGAGAGCTGGTACAGGCGGTTGTTGGCGAAGCCGCGCTGGTTCTCCGGGCGCGAGTCGCAGCAGACGTCCGGATGGCTCATCGGCGGCGCTTCGCGGATCTCGTAGCGCACCGGGCGCGCCGGCCATTCGCTGGCCGGATTCAGCGGATGCGGCGCCGCAGTCATCACCACCAGCGTATCCATCTCGAAACGCAGGTCGACATGGCTGCCGGCCGTCGAGGCCCCCACGACGTAGCGCAGCGCGCCGCTGTCGTCGGCGACGACCTTGCTGAACAGGTTGAGGTTGGCCGCCAGGTCCTTGCGGCCGAGGCCATGCTTGGCCAGCTCGACCAGGAAGCCGTCGACGCCGTTGCGGTGCATGTCGTTGCGCGCCTGCTGGTAGCCAAGCCGGCCCCAGCGGCGCTCGACCAACTCGCGGCTCGCGGCGCCGCAGACGGCGTCATGCCAGCCGGCAGTGTCCTCGACGATCGAGCAGAACACGCGTCCCATGTCGGAGTAGATGCAATGCCCCTGCCCCAGCCGGAAGCTGTGCTGGCACTTCAGCGTATCGGGGATGTTGATGCGCTCGAGCAGCGCATAGGGGTTGTAGAGCAGCATGCCGAGGTTGGCGCCGCCCTCGACATCGACCAGCCGCAACAGCTGGCCGCGGCGCAGCTGCAGCGACCAGTGGCAGCCGCCGGGCAGCGTGTCCTGGTAATGGATGGTGTCGTTCATGGCTGGTCGTGCATGAAGCGTGAGGTTTCCGATACCGAGCTTTCGATCTCGTCGAGCAGCCCGGGTTCCTTGCGGCCGATGGCCAGGTCGTAGGTGATGGTCGCGCCGTAGCGGCCCGGCGCATGCGGATCGAGCCGCGGCTTGTCGAACACCAGCAGGCGCGTGCCGAGCTTGAAGCCTTCCTTCAGGTCGTGCGTGATCATGAAGATGGTCAGACCCGATTCCTTCCACAACTGCAGCACCAGCTTGTGCATATCGGCGCGGATGCCGGGGTCCAGTGCACCGAAGGGCTCGTCGAGCAGCAGGATGCGCGGCTTCTTCACCAACGCCTGTGCGATCGCCAGGCGCTGCTGCATGCCGCCGGACAACTCGGAGGGATAGCGCGCCAGCGCGTGATTCAGGCCGACCTGCTCCAGCAGGCCAGCGGCCTCATCGCGCGCCCGGCGCCGCGCCGCACCGAATAGCCGGCCCAGCACGCGACTGCGCGACACCTCCAGGCCGAAGGCGACGTTGTCCAGCACGCTCATGTGCGGGAACACCGAGTAGCGCTGGAACACGATGCCGCGATCCGGTCCCGGCTCGCCGGGCAGCGGCTCGCCATCGAGCAGCAGGCTGCCGCGCGAAGGCGTCTCCTCTCCCAGCAACATGCGCAGGAAGGTGGTCTTGCCGCAGCCGGAGGTGCCGACGATGGTGCAGAACTCGCCCTCCTTCACCGAAAGGTTGAGCTTCTCCAGCACGATGTTGCTGCCGTACTCCTTCCAGACCTGGCGGACTTCGAGAAGATTCATGCGCTCTCCTTGCCCTGGTGGAACCAGGGGAAGGCCCAGCGCGACAGCGCGCGCAGCAGCAAGTCCATGCTGAAGGCCAGCATGGTGATCCAGATGACATAGGGCAGGATCGTGTCCATCGCCAGGTAGCGGCGCACGAGGAAGATGCGATAGCCCAGCCCGCTCTCGGCCGCGATCGCCTCGGCGGCGATCAGGAACAGGAAGGCCGGGCCGAGGTTGAGGCGCAGCGAGTCGATCAGCCGCGGCAGCGTCTGCGGCAGCACCACGCGCCACAGGATCTGGCCACTGTGCGCGCCGAGGGTCTGGGCCTTGATGATCTGCTCGGAGGGCAGTTCCATCACGCGCTGCTGCAGGTCGCGCATCATGCAGGGCGCGATGCCCAGCACGATCAGCACGACTTTCGACAGCTCACCCAGGCCGAAGGCGATGAACAGGATCGGCAGGATCGCCATCGGCGGCACCATCGATAGCACCCGCACAAACGGTGCGAACGTCGCACGGATGTAGGGCACCATGCCCGTTGCCAGGCCGGAGGCCAGGGCCAGCAGCGCTGCCACGCCCAAACCGATCAGCAGGCGAACCATGCTGGCCGCGGTATCCGCCCACAGCATCAGCTCACCGTTGCGCTTGCTTGGCTCCAGCGCGGCGCGACTGATGGCGTCGGCCAGGCTGGCCATCGATGGCAGCAGCTTGTCGTCAGCGTTGATCGCCAGCCGCGCATGCGAGGCAAAGGCATAGGCCAGCAGCAGCAGCAGGAATGGCAGCAGCGCAAGCGCCGCCGCCACTCCCCTGTCCGGGAAGCGGTTGATGATTCGCTTCGACATGAGTGCTCCGGGTTCCTACAGCTTGCCGTCGGCGGCGAGCTTCATGTACTGCTCGGTGAAGCGCAGCTTGATTCTGCTCTTGTCACCGCTGGTCTTGCCACCCGGATAGGCGATGCCGATGAAGCCCTCGCTGGGGGCGCCCTCGCCGAGCAGGCCGTGGTCGAAGGAGAACTTCGCCACCTTCTGCATCGTCGCCGGCAACTGCGCGCTGCTGGCGAAAGCCACTGCGTCGGCCGGCTTGTAGAACATCTTGGTCGACGCCAGCTGCGCGTCGAAACCGGCCAGGTCGGTGCCGGAGGCCCTGGCCATCGACGTCTTCGCCGCCTTGCCCGCGGCGTCATCCTTCGACATGACCGCCATGATCTCGTACCAGGCACCGGTCAGGGCCTTGCCCAGCGCAGGGTTCTTCTCCAGCTTCGCCGTGTTGACCACCATCAGGTCGATGATCTCGCCGGGTATCTTGCTGGAGTCGAACACCATCGTGGTCTTCGGCATCGCCCGCACCTCGGACAGCAGCGGGTTCCAGGTCACCGCCGCGGTGACGCCGGGCGTGGCGTAGGCGGCGACGATGTCGGCATCCGAGGTGTTGACCACCTTGATGTCCTTCTCGCTCAGGCCCACGGTCTCGAGGCCGCGCGCCAGCAGGTAGTGCGACACCGACAGCTCGACCAGGTTGACCTTCTGGCCCTTGATGTCCTTGAGCGCGGTCTTGCCCTTGAGCACGACGCCGTCGTTGCCGTTGGAGAAGTCGCCGATGATCAGCGCGGTGGAGTCGACGCCGCCGGCCGCCGGGATGGTCAGGGCGTCCATGTTGGTCATGACGCAGCCGTCGAAGCCGCCGGCGGTGTACTGGTTGATCGATTCGACGTAGTCGTTGATCTGCACGACCTCGATCTCGATGCCGTACTTGTCGGCCCATTTCTTGACGATGCCCTGCTGCGCCGCGTAGTCCCAGGGCATCCATCCGACATAGATGGTCCAGGCGACGCGGAATTTCTCCTTGGCGGAGACGGCGGGGGATGCGAGCAGCGAGGACAGCGCGAGCGTGACGGCGAGCAGCGGCATCAGCACCAGGCGCAGCGAGGTGAAGCGGACCATGACAGTACCTCCCTTCAGGTTTGGGCTACACGTAATTACGGACATGCACAGGAGAACCACTTGCAGCGGTCTCCCGGGCTTTTATCCCGCCGTGTAACCCCCCTCGCGGAAGGTCGGCAACTCTCGGACCAGCGCTCGATTGAGCCGGAACCCTAGCCGCCTTATTGGTGCATCACAGATGATGGAATCTTCTGTGCCGAGTTTAAGGAGCAAGACATGTGCCACGCAAGCGGGCATCCGCACGATGATCCGCACTCGCATTCGCGGGACCAGCCGGCTAGGCTTGCGCCAAACCAGAGCAACCGTCAGTCAAGGGAGCCTCACCATGAACCTGAAATCCTGTCGATGGGCGCTCGCCCTCGCAGCCACACTGGGCACCGCTGGCGCCTGGGCCGCCGATCCCTTCGAGCTGGACCTGGCCGTCGACGGCCAGCAGAAGGAGTTCGGCTTCGACAACGTCGACGACGCTGCCGACCAGTTGGACCGCGAGGCCCTGCTGCGTGAATTCCCGACCTACAACGACCAGACCTCCACGGTCTTCACCGACATCAACTTCCGCGGCCTCGACGCCGAGCTGAACTTTCCCGCTGCCGGCACCCTGCTGGAGTTCCACATCAACGGCGTCGAACTGGCTCCTGGGCAGGACACCGTGAGCTTCCAGGGACAGACGCGCGACGAGAGCATCGAGATGCTCAAGGACTTCCTCAAGGAGAACAAGTTCGCGCTGAAGAACCTGCAGACCCGCAGCGCCGAGCTGACCCCGCTGGACCCGCTGGCCGGCAACCCGGCCTCGCTGATGAACCAGCGCATGCGCGGCGATTTCGACCGCGGCTTCAGCCATCGGGTCTCGCAGATCTGGGGCTGTGGCTGCAGCGCCTTCGAGCTCAATCGTCCGCAGTCGATCGAAGTCGCGCTCAACGACGCCGACATGAGCAGCCTCTTCGCCGAAGCCCGCGCGCGCGCTGCGGCATTGCGCGGCGAGAACGAGATCGGCGTCGGCATCGCCGGCCAGAGCTCCAGGGGCAAGACCGCCAACGGCAACAGCTACCGTACCAACCTGCTGCAGCTGCCCTTCTCCTACACCATCAAGTTCGACGCCGACCCACGCAAGAAGCTGTCCTTCGAGCTGCCTCTGAGCTACATGGACAGCGAGGGCGCCGCCTCCTACACCGCCGGTTTCGGCATCGCCTACACCCACCCGATCAGCGACAAGTGGTCGTTGACGCCGGCCGCCGGCATCGGCGCCACCGGTTCGGAGGACCTCGGCGCTGGCGGCGGCCTGGCCTCCTACTCGCTGACCAGCAGCTACAGCCAACGCCTCGGCGACTGGGCCCTGTCGCTGGGCAACAGCATCGGCCGCTATGAAAGCGTCGGCATCAAGATCGGCGACGTCGAGGCCGAGAGCGATGTGCAGAACACGGTCTTCACCAACGGCCTGATGGCCTCCGGCCCGACCTCGCTGATCGCGAAGAACATCGTCATGGAGTACTACTTCACCGACACCCGCCTGACCGGCAGCGAGCTGTTCTCCAATCGCTACGACGAGGTCGGCATCGGCCTGGGCTTCCTCAAGACCGAGCACGGCGCGATCACGCGCTACTTCAAGACCGGACTCAGCTACCTCTGGGGCGAGAACGATATCGACGGCCTCCGTCTCAGCCTGAACCTGCGCTTCTGAGGAGACCGCCATGAAAATGCAAACGATGAGCATGCGCGCGATCCGGACCGCCGCCGCCCTGTGCCTCAGCCTCGCTGCCGCGGTGGCCCAGGCCAAGGGCGCTGCCGAGGTGATGCTGCTGACCGGCGTGGCCACCGCCACTGCCCCCGGCCAGTCCGCCCGCAGCCTGCATCGCGGCGATGCGGTCAACGCCGGCGAGACCCTGCAGGTCGGCCGCAACAGCTACCTCAGCCTGGCCTTTGCCGATGGCGGCCGCGTGCTGCTGCGCCCCAATACCAGCTTCGAGATCGAGGCCTACGAGTATTCGGCGGCAGCGCCGACTGCGGCGCCCGCGCCGGCTGCAGAACCTGCGGCCGACGCCACGGCGCCGACGCCAGCCGCCAGCGGCAACCGCGCCTTCTTCAAGCTGCTGCGCGGCGGCTTCCGTGCGGTCAGCGGCCTGATCGGCAAGCAGGAGCAGAACGCCTACCTGGTACGCACCACGGTGGCGACCATCGGCATCCGCGGCACCGACTATTTCGCCGAGCTGTGCAGCGGCGAGGAATGCGGCGGCCCCTACATGCCGCTGCAGGCCGACCTGTCGGAGGCGCTGCAGGTCGGCGTCGAGGAAGGCGCGATCGAGGTCACCACCTCGCAGGGCGTGTTCCCGGTGACGCAGGGCCAGTACGGCCTGGCGGCCAAGGACGGGCAGTTCTTCAACCTGCCGATGACGCCGATGTCGCAGCTCTACGAGCCCTTCCCGAAGCCCGAGGGCTGCGAGTAAGCCAGATGCACCGACAAGCCGCCGCAAGGCGGCTTGTCTGCTTCAGGGGCGCGGCGTGGCCAGCAGGCGCTCGAGTTCGTCGGCGGCGAAGCCGGCGCGCAGCCGTGCCTCGATGTTCAGCGGCGGTGCGATGCGCAGGCCGCGC
>DATILC010000106.1:0-7944 GCA_035476855.1 Solimonas sp.
GGCCGAGCGCGTGGTCACCAACGGCATGAGCCAGTACTCGCGCAACGAGCGCAACGCCAATGCCGGCATCGTCGTCGGCATCTCGCCGGAGGACTATCCGGGCGGCGTTGCCGCCGGACCGCTGGCCGGCATCGCGCTGCAGGAAGAGCTGGAGTCGCGCGCCTACGTGCTCGGCGGCAGCAACTACCAGGCGCCGGGCCAGCTGGTCGGCGACTTCATCGCCGGCAAGGCCTCGACCGTGCTGGGCAGTGTCGAGCCCAGCTACAAGCCGGGTGTGCTGCTCGGCGATCTCTCGCCTTCGCTGCCGGAATACGCGATCAGTGCGATCCGCGAGGCGCTGCCGGCCTTCGACAAGCAGATCAAGGGATTCGCGCTGCCCGACGCGGTGCTGACCGGTGTCGAGACGCGCACCTCCTCGCCGCTGCGCATCACCCGTGGCGAGAACTACCAGAGCCTCAACACCCGCGGCCTCTACCCGGCGGGCGAGGGCGCGGGCTATGCCGGCGGCATCATGTCCGCCGGCATCGACGGCATCCGCGTCGCCGAGGCGCTGGCGCAGAGCCTGGTTTCGGGGCGCAACTGACATGAGCATGATCGTCTGCCCGCTGTGCCGCCAGCCGCTGGCGCGTGACCCCAAGACCTGGCGCTGCGAGCGCGGCCACAGCTTCGACGTCGCGCGCGAGGGCTACATCAACCTGCTGCCGGTGCAGCACAAGCACAGCCTTGATCCCGGCGACGATGCGCAGATGATCGCCGCGCGCCGCGAGTTCCTGCAGACCGGCTACTACGGGCCGCTGCGCGAGGCCGTGCTGGCCCTGCTGGCGCCTCTGGGCGCGCAGAGCCTGCTCGACATCGGCTGTGGCGAGGGCTGGTACACCGGTGCGCTCACCGCCGTTGCGCCTGAAGTCGTGGGCCTGGACATCGCCCGTACCGCGATCCGGCTCGCGGCGAAACGCTACCCGGGTGTGACCTGGGTGGTGGGCAGCGGCGCGCATATGCCGATCGCCGACGCTTCCGTGGACCTGGTCGCCAACATCTTCACCCAGATGCACATCGCCGAGATGGAACGCGTGCTGCGCACCGGCGGCCATGTGCTGCTGGTGACACCGGCACCTCAGCATCTGCGCAGCCTGCGCGAGGCGCTGTTCGAGGAAGTGCGCGGCTACGACCCGGGCAAGTTCCTCGCCGGCTTCGAGGCCGGCTTCGAGCTGGTCTCGCGGCAGGAGGTCTGCTTCCCGCTGGCGCTGGACAACGCGGCGCTGCGCCAGCTGCTGCAGATGACGCCCTATGCCTGGAAGGCCAAGGCCGAGCGCCGTACCGCGCTGGAGGCCAGCGAGGGCCATGACAGCGAGGCGGCGTTCTCGCTGATGCTGTTGCGGCGGCGCGAGCGGGTCGAGGTGATTCCGGATCCCGAGCCTGTAGAGGCTCCCGAGCCGGAACCCGCTCCGGCCCCGGTTCGCAGGGGCTGGCCGGGTCGCAAGGGCAGCTCTGATTAAGTTGCCGTTCGCCCTGAGCTTGTCGAAGGGTGGGCGGCAACTCATTGACGAACCGGTGGAGGCCCCCCGTGCTTCGACAGGCTCAGCACGAACGGACTTTCTCAGGCTGCCTCTGGTGTTTCACGCGGCACTGGCATAATCGGCATTCACCCACGAGAACTTTCCCATGGCCAGCAGCCTGTTAGTCCTGATCGACGACATTGCCACCATCCTCGACGACGTGTCGATCATGACCAAGGTCGCCGCGAAGAAGACCGCCGGCGTGCTGGGCGACGACCTCGCGCTGAACGCCCAGCAGGTCGCCGGCGTCAACGCCGATCGCGAGCTGCCGGTGGTCTGGGCGGTGGCGAAGGGCTCGGCGGTCAACAAGCTGATCCTGGTGCCGACGGCGCTGGCGATCAGCGCGCTGGCCAACTGGGCGGTGATGCCGCTGCTGATGATCGGCGGCGCCTACCTCTGCTTCGAGGGCTTCGAGAAGCTCGCGCACAAGTTCCTGCACAGCAAGGCCGAGGACAAGCAGCACCACGTCGAACTGGTGGAGGCGATCGCCGATCCGGCCGTGGACATGGTGGCCTTCGAGAAGGAGAAGGTGAAGGGCGCCGTGCGCACCGACTTCATCCTGTCGGCGGAAATCATCGTGATCTCGCTCGGCACCGTCGCCACCGCGGCCTTCACCCAGCAGCTGACCGTGCTGGTGCTGATCTCGGCGATCATGACCGTCGGCGTCTATGGTCTGGTCGCCGGCATCGTCAAGCTCGACGATGCCGGCCTGCACCTGAGCAAGTCCGGCAGCGCCGCGCTGCGCGGCATCGGCAAGGGCCTGCTCGGCTTCGCCCCCTGGCTGATGAAGACCTTGTCGATCGTCGGCACCGCCGCGATGTTCATGGTCGGCGGCGGCATCGTCGTGCACGGCATCGGCCCGCTGCACCACGCGATCGAGCATGCGGCGCATGCGGTGTCCGGCGTGCCGGGCCTCGGCGCCCTGACCAGCACCTTCCTGAACCTGCTGGCCGGCGTCGTCGTCGGCGGTCTGGTGCTGCTGGGCGTGAATGCGGTGACGGCCGTGGTGCGACGCCTGCGCGGCTCCGGCGTGCGCAGCTAGGAAGCTCCGAAAAGTTGCCGTTCGCCCTGAGCTTGTCGAAGGGTGGGCGGCAACTCGTTGACCGGCGGTGGGGAAGTCCGCCAGTGCTTCGACAAGCTCAGCACGAACGGACTTTTCAGCGGTTCGCTGACTGCCGCTGGTTACCAGGAACCGCCCAGCTCATACCGGCACAGCTCCGCCGCCTTCAGCGGATCGTCGGCGTCGGTGATCAGCCAGCCGCTGCGGCCATCGGCATCGGCGGCGATGCCTTCCACCTTGCGCCGGCTCGGCGTTCCATCCGGATCCAGCAGCGCCGCCCAGCGCGCGCGTTCGCCAGCGATGACGCCGATCGCCGCGCCAGACACCGGGCCGTCGGAGACCGCGTCGGCGGTGTATTCCGCTGCCGCCAGATAGAGCATGCGGTCGTCGGGGAGGAGCGCGGCGTCGGTCAGGTGCAGCGGCACATCGTCGATCCCGCCCAGCTCCAGCCAGCGCAGTGCCAGCAGCTGCGGCGCCGCGCCGGCCAGGACCTGCGCAGGCAACTCCAGCCAGGCGTCGGCCTGCGCCGCGACACCACGATGCAGCAGGCGCAGCCGCTCACCCAGGTGCACGGCGCCCTCGATGTTCGGTGTCGTGCCCAGCGCCTCCGCCAGCAGCGCGTAGAGCGCCGTGGCCTCCTGCAGTTCCACCGCGTCGGCCGCACCGGGGCGCAGTCGCGCGATGCGGCAGCGGTTGGGGCGCGAGCCGGAGCCGAACAGCCAGATCGCCCCGTCCGGCGCCAGCAGCAGCGCCTCGTAATCGGGCTTGTCCTTCTTCTTCAGTGCGCCGCCGTGGCCTTCCAGCACCTGCGTTTGCAGCTGCAAAGTCTGTGGCTCGATCCAGACCACGGCTTGCGCGTCGTCCTGCAGCGCCAGCAGCCGCGGGCCGATGGCGAGCAGGCCGGAGCCGGCGCGCACGCCGGGCAGCGGCGTCACCGAGCTGAGCCTTGCGCGCAGCAGCGGGTCGTGTCGCGAGTGTAGATGTCCGCTCATGCGGTCTTGCCGCGGGGTCGCGGCGCGGCCTTCTGCTTCGCCGGCAGGCAGGCCTCCCAGTCGGCGATCAGTTGCGGCGGTGACTTTTCCCAAGCCATGTCAGGTGTTTCCGGATGGGGGCTCCAGTGTGCCCGAGGCGAATGCCGGACGGTTGCGCGCGTCACCCGGCGGACGCCTTGTCGGCCTAAACTGGCGGCTGCGGCGGGGAGCCGCAAATCTTCCGACGAATCGATCCACGAGGCCGCAATGTCTGCATCCAAGCCCCTGCTCAATCGCGCCGCACCCACCGGTCTGCGCCGCCGCGAGTTCCTGCAATCGCTGTTCTTCGCCGCCGGTGCGGTCGGGGTGGGTGGCCTGGCCGCCTGCAGCAGCAATGGCGGTGGCGGGGCGGGGTCGGCGCGCGGTCGCTTTGCCTCGGTCGGCCCGCTGGGCGAGCCCAACGAGCTCGGCATCCGGCTGCCGGCGGGTTTCAGCACGCGCATTGTCGCCATCGCCAACGAGGCACCGGTGGCGGGGGCTACGCCCTGGCATATCTTCCCCGACGGTGGCGGCGTGATGGCCAAGTCCGACGGCGGCTGGTACTACATCTCCAACTCGGAGGTGCCGGGCATCGGCTCCATCGGCTCGCAGTTCCCGGCGCTGGCGCCGCTGAGCAACGCGCTGGAGCAACTGGTGCCCGGCCTGGGTGGCAGCGGCGTGCTGGAGTTCGCCGCCGACGGCACGCTGACCGACTCCTATCGCATCCTCGGCAACACCACGTTCAATTGCGCCGGCTGCGTCACACCCTGGAACACCTGGCTGTCCTGCGAGGAATTCCCGGAGGGGCAGGTCTGGGAGGCGGACCCCACCGGCCGCGAGGCCGCGGTGGCACGTCCGACGCTGGGTTTCTTCTCGCACGAGGCCACCGCGGTGGACGTGCCGCGCCGCTGCATCTACATGACCGAGGACCTGCCGGACAGCCGCTTCTACCGCTGGGTCGCGGATGCCGGCGATTGGCCTGCCGGCGCTGCACGGCCGGCGCTGCAGTCCGGCCGCCTGCAGGTGCTGAAGGTGCTGGGCGAGGGAGTGGAGGCTGCCCTGGCGCGGCCGCAGCCGGTGCAGTGGGTCGACGCCGATGCGCCCGACGCGCCGCAGGACCAGCACCGCATCGACGGCACGGCGGCCTTCGACGGCGGGGAAGGGTTGTGGATCCACGGCGACTACGTCTACTTCTCGACCAAGGGCGATAACCGCATCTGGGTCTATGACCGCGGGCAGGAAACGCTGGAGGTGATCTACGACCTCGCCAGCAGCGACAACCCGATCCTCTCCGGTGTCGACAACCTCACCGTGACCAGCCGCGGCGACCTGCTGGTGGCCGAGGACGGCGGCGACATGCAGATCGTCGTGATCCTGCCGGACCGCAGCCTCAAGCCGCTGCTGCAGATCACCGGGCAGGATGCCTCGGAGATCGCCGGCATCGCGTTCTCGCCGGATGGCCGGCGGCTGTATTTCACCAGCGACCGCGGTGGACCACAGCCGGGTGGTGGCTATGGCATCGGCTTCGGCATCACCTACGAGTTGCTGCTGCCGCCGGGGATCTGAGTCTCGGCATCAGGAACAAAAAAGGGCGGATCGACCGATCCGCCCTTTTTCGTTGACGCAGGCGCGCGATTACATGTTGCGCCGATACTCGCCACCCACCTCGTACAGCGCGTGGCTGATCTGGCCGAGGCTGTTGTACTTCACGGCCTCCAGCAGCGACTCGAAGATGTTCTTGCGGTCGCGTGCGGTGCGCTGCAGGTTCCTGAGGCTGTCGGCGGCGTAGCCGTTGCGGTTGGCGCGGTAGGACGCGACGTTGTCGATCTGCTGGCCCTTCTCTTCTTCGGTGGAGCGGATCAGTTCGATCGTGGTCGCGATCTCGCCGCCGTGGTCCTTGGGCAGGAAGGTGTTGACGCCGATCAGCGGCAGCGAGCCGTCGTACTTCTTGTGTTCGTAGTACAGCGACTCTTCCTGGATCTTGCCGCGCTGGTACATGGTGTCCATCGCGCCCAGCACGCCGCCGCGCTCGGAGATGCTCTCGAACTCCTTGTAGACGGCTTCCTCGACCAGGTCGGTGAGCTGGTCGATGATGAAGCTGCCCTGCCAGGGGTTCTCGCAGAAGTTCAGGCCCAGCTCGCGGTTGATGATCAGCTGGATCGCGACGGCGCGGCGCACGGAGTCTTCGGTCGGCGTGGTGATCGCTTCGTCGAAGGCATTGGTGTGCAGCGAGTTGCAGTTGTCGAACAGCGCGTACAGCGCCTGCAGCGTCGTGCGGATGTCGTTGAACTGGATCTCCTGGGCATGCAGCGAACGGCCGGAGGTCTGGATGTGGTACTTCATCATCTGGCTGCGCTCGTTACCGCCGTAGCGCTCCTTCATCGCACGCGCCCAGATGCGGCGGGCGACGCGGCCGATCACGGAGTACTCCGGGTCCATGCCGTTGGAGAAGAAGAACGACAGGTTCGGCGCGAAGTCGTCGATCTTCATGCCGCGCGCGAGGTAGTACTCGACGAAGGTGAAGCCGTTGGCCAGCGTGAAGGCGAGCTGGCTGACCGGGTTCGCGCCAGCCTCGGCGATGTGATAACCCGAGATCGATACCGAGTAGAAGTTGCGGACCTTGCGCTCGACGAAGGACTGCTGGATGTCGCCCATCATGCGCAGCGCGAATTCGGTCGAGAAGATGCAGGTGTTCTGCGCCTGGTCTTCCTTGAGGATGTCGGCCTGCACGGTGCCGCGCACGATCGACATCGTCTCCGTCTTGATCTTCTTGTAGGTCTCCGCGTCCAGCAGCTGGTCGCCGGTGACGCCGAGCAGGTCCAGGCCCAGGCCGTTGTTCGTCGGCGGCAGCTCGCCGGAGTAGACCGGGCGGGTCTTGCCCTCGAACAGCTTGGCGATCTTCTTCTCGGCGTCGGCCCAGCGCTTCGGGTCGGCCTTCAGATGCTTCTCGACCTGCTGGTCGATCGCGGTGTTCATGAACATCGCCAGGATCATCGGCGCAGGGCCGTTGATCGTCATCGACACCGAGGTGCTCGGCGCGCAGAGGTCGAAGCCCGAGTAGAGCTTCTTCATGTCGTCCAGCGTCGCGATGCTGACGCCGGAGTTGCCGATCTTGCCGTAGATGTCCGGACGCGTTTCCGGGTCTTCGCCGTACAGCGTCACCGAGTCGAAGGCGGTGGACAGGCGCGTCGCGGCGCCGGCCTGCGACAGGTAGTGGAAGCGGCGGTTGGTGCGCTCCGGCGTGCCTTCGCCGGCGAACATGCGGATCGGGTCTTCACCGACGCGGCGATAGGGGTAGATGCCGGCGGTGTAGGGATAGCCGCCCGGCAGGTTTTCCTTCAGCAGGAAGCGCAGCAGCTCGCCCCAGCTTTCGTAGTGCGGTGCGGCGACCTTCGGGATCTTCTGGTGGCTCAGCGACTCGATGTAGTTGTCGCCCTTGACCGCCTTGCCGCGCACTTCGTAGCTGTACTGTGTGTCGGTGACGCCCTTGAGGCGCTCCGGCCAGGCGCGCAGCAGATCGATGGAGGACGGCTCCAGCGACTTCAGCGCCTCGTTGTAGCGCTGGCGCAGGGTCAGCAGCGTCTTGTCGCCGCCGCTGGTGAGGTCATCGGCGGCATAGAGGTCCAGCGCCTTCGGCAGCTTGGCGTCGTCCAGTTCCTTGAGCGATTCCCACAGGTTCTGCGCGCGGTTCGCGGCCTCGTCCTGGTGCTCGGCGTCGTTGTTGATGCCGCGGCCCTGCTCGGCGATCTCGGCGAGGTAGCGCACGCGGTTGCCGGGGATCAGTATCGTCGCGCGCGGCTCCTTCAGCGAGGTGTCGAGGTCCGGCGTCCACTTGTCGTCGGGCAGGCCCAGCTTGCCGCGCAGCAGGCGGCAGAGATTGCTGAACATCCAGGTCACGCCTGGATCGTTGAACTGGCTGGCGATCGTCGGATAGACCGGGACGTCCTCGTCCTTCAGCTCGAACTTCACGCGGTTGCGCTTCCACTGCTTGCGCACATCGCGCAGCGCATCCTCGGCGCCCTTGCGGTCGAACTTGTTGAGCACGACCAGCTCGGCGAAGTCGATCATGTCGATCTTCTCCAGCTGGCTGGCGGCGCCGTATTCGCTGGTCATGACGTAGACCGGGAAATCCACCAGATCCACGATCTCGGAATCGCTCTGGCCGATGCCGGCGGTCTCGACGATCACCAGGTCATAGGCCTGGCCGCGCAGGAAGGACACGCAGTCCTTCAGCACGGTGTTGGTCGCGGCATGCTGGCGGCGGGTCGCCATCGAGCGCATGAACACGCGCTTGTTGCGCAGCGAGTTCATGCGGATG
>DATILC010000107.1:0-21186 GCA_035476855.1 Solimonas sp.
TGTCGCAGGGATTGGCCTGGTTGGTGCGGCAATCGGCGAAGGCATCGCTGGAACCGTAGATGCCCAAGCTGCCGTCCGCCATCGTGCCGACACCGCCGAGGGGGCCGTTCGCGGGCAGGCCGAGGTTGCTGGCCAGGCCGGTGGCCTGCGCCAGCGCGCCCTGCAGCAGTTGCGCGACCGGCGCGGCGCCGAGCTGGGTGATCAGCTGCGTCAGCGTACCGCTCAGATCGCCGGTGCCGGCGCATTCGACGGTGACGCCGCAGTTGGACAGCGTCGGGCCGAAGCCGGCGAACACCAGGTCCTCGAGATCGACCTGCAGCGGTTCGTCGGGGCGGTAAGCCACCTCGCCCTGGATCGAGAAGTCACCGAGCGTGGTGTTGAAGCTCAGGCCATAGAGCTTGTTGTCCTCGGGATACTCGAACTGGATCTTCAGCGAGTCGAAGTTGACCGCGCTGCCGATGTTGGGGCGGCCATCGTCGCCGTTCTGGATCGACTCCGGACCGCCATAGGTCGGCAGTGCCGAGGTCAGCAGCGGGATGCCGCGGCAGGCCAGCAGGAACTCGGCCGAGCTGGTGGTGTTCTTGCTGCAGGCGGTGGTCACCGAGTAGACACTGACCATCGGCAGGCGCGAGTGGTAATTCATGAAGTAGACACCGAGCTCGGTGCCGTTGTTGAGCCACTCGGCGAAATAACGCATCGACGCGCCGTACTGGCCGCCGTCCTCGGGTTCGTTGTCCTTCAGGCGGTAGGTGGTGGCCGAGGTATTGGTCAGGCCCGACAGCGGGTTGTCGAGCATGCGCGCCAGCTGCTCCTCGTCGTCGGTGCCGCTGCCGAAGCTGAGGTTGGCGTAGTTGATGGCGTTGTTGGTGCCAAGGTCGACGAAGGAATAGAACGAGCCCGGCGCCGGCGCCTCGAGCGGCATCCATTCGTACTGGTAGAACATTTCCAGCGTGGTGTTCTCGAAGGGCTCGACCGAGGCGAACACCATGCCCACCGGCTGGAATACCTCCTCGACCTGGAAGCCGGTGCGGAAGAAGTTGTTGGCATTGACCGGGTTGATCGTGTTGATCGAGCCGAATACCAGCAGGGTCGACTCGCCCCAGTTGACGGTCTGGCGGCCAACCTTGAAGGTCATCTCGTTCTCGCCCCACAGCGGCAGGCGGCCGTAGACGAAGGCATCGAGCAGCTGCAGGTCGGTACCGATCTGGCGCAGGGTCTCGTGATCGCGACGCTTGCTGCGCACCTCGCCACCCGGGCCATAGAGGATGTAGCAGGGTCCCGGCACCGGGGCGCTACGGCCGGGCGGGCAGGGTCGCGAATCGTTGCGCGGCAGCGGCAGCACCTCGGTACCGAAGCCGGTGGCATTGCCGACCTGCAGGTAGTTTTCGCGGGTGACCTTGTTGGGGTTGTACTCGGTGAAGTCGTTATTGACGAAGTCGTAGAAGTACAGGCCCTTGATGAAGATGCCGAAGTCGCCAAAGGTCAGCGACAGGTCCTGCGTGACCTTCAAGGGCGCCTGGACGATGTCGCCCTTGTCGTAGTTGAGGTTGCCGTTGTCGGCGTTGACCGTGAACTGGCCCGGCACCTCGCTCAGCCGCGCGGCCGTGAAGGTCTGGTCCTTGAACAGGCCCTGGCAGGACTGGTAGTAGGTATTGCCGTTGGGCAGGCGACCGCAGACGCTGTTGTCGATGCTGGTCTTGCCCAGCAAATCCTGGTGGGGATCTTCCATGCGCCAGGAGGCGCCGGCGGTGATCGTGGTGTTGAGCACCCCCTCGATCGACTCCTCGCCCCAGGGCAGGTTGAAACTCAGGGCCGCGGCCGGTCCGGAAAATGCCACGGCTGCTGCCAGCACGGAACCGATGCTTACGCGACGGCCAAGACTCGCTCTCGTCATCCCACTCTCTCCCCTATGCACGGGTGGGGCCGGCATGGGGGCCGGCCGCTCGATTGTTCATCTCGCAGTGACTCGCGGAGCACTCAATGGCCCCTAAGGAGTCCTGCAATGTTGTGGATGCGAAAGTAGCTGCAAACCCTTGTCGGCGCAACCACTACGCCCGCCATCCAGCTCAGCCGGCGTGGCAGGCGCGGCGCACGTCGCCGGGATGTTCGATTACCGGCGGCCGCTCGCCGCAGGCAGCAAAGGCCTGCGGGCAGCGCGGCTGGAACGGACAGCCCTCCGGGAGATGCAGCAGGTCCGGCGGCGCGCCGGGGATGGCGGCAAGCGGCACGTCGATCGGCGAATCGAAGCCCGGGCGCGATTCGAGCAGGCCGCGGGTATAGGGGTGCCCCGGGCGCGACAGCAGTCGCTGGGTCGGGCCGCATTCCATCAGCTGGCCGGCGTACATCACCAGCGTGCGCTCGCAGAGCTCGCTGACGATGCCGAGGTCGTGGGTGATCAGCAGCACCGCCACGCCGAACTCGCGGCGCAACTCGCCCAGCAGTTCGAGGATCTGCGCCTGCACGGTGACATCGAGCGCGGTGGTCGGCTCGTCGGCGATCAGCAGCTTCGGCCGGCACAGCAGGGTCATCGCGATCATCACGCGCTGGCGCATGCCGCCGGACAGCTCGTGCGGATACTGGCGCAGGCGCTGCGTGGCATCGGGGATGCGCACTGCATCGAGCATGCGCGCCGACTCGGCCAGGCCGGCCACCTTGTTCATGCCACGGTGCTGCACCAGCACCTCGGCCATCTGCGTGCCGACGTCGAGATAGGGATTGAGGCTGGTCATGGGGTCCTGGAACACCATGCCGATCTGCGCGCCGCGGATGCGGTTCATCTGCGCCGGCTTCAGGCCCAGCAGTTCCTGCCCCTCGAAGCGCACCTGTCCTGCCGCCTCGGCGTTGCCTGCCAGCAGGCCCATGATCGCCAGCGCCATCTGCGACTTGCCGGAACCGGATTCGCCGACCACGCCCAGCGCCTCGCCGGCCGCCAGCCCGAAGCTCAGTCCGTTGACGGCACGCACGATGCCTTCCGGCGTGCGGAAGCGGACCTGCAGGTTTTCGACTTCGAGCAGGGCCATGTCAGCGGTCCTTCGGATCGAGCGCGTCGCGCAGGCCATCGCCGAGGAAGTTGAAACACAGCAGGGTCACCGCCAGGAAGCTGGCCGGGAACAACAGCGGCCACACCGTCGCCTCCATCTCGCGCGCGCCGTCGTTGACCAGCGCGCCCCAGCTGGTCATCGGCTCCTGCACGCCGAGGCCGAGGAAGCTGAGGAAGGATTCCACCAGGATCACCTGCGGAATGGTCAGGGTGGCGTAGATCACCACCACGCCCATCAGGTTGGGCACGATGTGGCGGCGGATGATCTCGCCCGGCCGGGTGCCGGCAACGATCGCCGCATCGATGAATTCGCGGCGGCGCAGCGACAGGGTCTGGCCGCGGACGATGCGCGCCATGTCGAGCCAGTTGACCGCACCGATGGCGATGAAGATCAGCAGGATGTTGCGGCCGAACATCACCATCAGCAGGATCACGAAGAACATGAACGGCAGGGCGTAGAGCACATCGACGATGCGCATCATCACCGCGTCGAGCCGGCCGCCGTAATAGCCCGCGATCGCGCCGTAGGCGACGCCGATCAGCAGCGACACCAGGGTCGACACCAGGCCGACCATCAGCGAGATGCGGCCACCGACCAGGGTACGCGTGAACAGGTCACGGCCGACCGTATCGGTACCGAACACATGGCCGCTGGCCCAGTCCGGCGCCGCGCCCCATTCGCCGGCGAAATCGACCGCGTCGTAGACATAGGGGCTGAACAGCGGCCCGAACACGATCAGCAGCAGCAGCAGGCTGAGCACGGCGCCCGCGGCGATGGCGGCGCGGTTGTGTCGCAGGCGGCGCCAGGCGTCCTGCCAGAGATCGCGCCCCTGCACCGGGGTTGGCAGGCGGCTCATTGCAGCCTCACGCGCGGATCCAGCGCGCTATAGAGCAGATCGACGACGAAGTTGAACAGCACGATCAGCGTCCCGTAGAAGATCACCACACCCAGCACCAGGGTGTAGTCGCGGTTGATCGCCGCCTGCACGAAGTAGCGGCCGATGCCCGGCATGGCAAAGATCTGCTCGATCACCACCGAGCCGGTGATGACGCCGGCCGCTGCGGGACCGAGCAGCGACAGGATCGGCATCAGCGCCGGCTTCAGCGCATGGCGCAGGATCACGGTGCTTTCGGGCAGGCCCTTGGCGCGGGCGGTGCGGATGAAGTTGGAACGCAGCACCTCGATCATCGAGCCGCGCATCATGCGCGCCATGTAGGCGATCTGCGGCAGCGCCAGTGCCGTGATCGGCAGCACCAGATCGCTGTAGCGTCCCTGCTCCCAGCCGCTGGCCGGCAGCCAGCCCAGCACCACCGCGAACAGCAGGATCAGCAGCGGCGCCACCACGTAGCTGGGCAGCGAGATGCCGGCCATCGACAGCGTCATCACCGAATAGTCGGCCAGGTGGTTCTGCCGTCGCGCCGCCCAGATGCCGGCGGCACCACCGACCAGCACGGCGATCAGCAGGCTCGACAGGCCGATGGTCGCCGACACCGGCAGGCCCTGCAGGATCAGTTCGCTGACGCTGTAGCCGGCGTACTGGAACGAGGGACCGAGATCGCCGCGCAGCAGACCGCCCATGTAGCGCAGGTACTGCTGCGGGAGCGGCTCGTCGAGGTGGTAGGCCGCCTTGATCGCCTGCTCGATCTCCGGCAGCAGCGAGCGCTCGCGGTCGAAGGGGCCGCCGGGCGCGGCGCGCATCATGAAGAAGGCCAGCGTGATCAGCACGAACAGCGTCGGGATCGCCGCCAGCAGCCGGCCCATGGCGTAGCGGATCATCGCGCCCCCTCGATCCACAGATCCTTGCTGTAGTGGTAGTCGAGGATGTTGTCCTGCCAGCCCTTCACCCAGGGCTTCACCAGGTTCTTCGAGGACGAGAACGAGATCGGGATCATCGGCAGTTCCGCCATCAGGATGCGCTCGGCCTCCTGCAGCATCTCGCGGCGGCGTGCCGTGTCGGTCTCTATCGAGGCCTGCGCCAGCAGGGCGTCGTAGTGCGAATTGCTCCAGCCGGTGTCGTTCTGGCCGTGGGTGCTGTGCATGATGTCGAGGAAGGTGGTGGCGTCGTTGTAGTCGCCGATCCAGCCGGAGCGGAACACCTGGGTCTGCTTCTTCAGCTTGCGCGTGTTGAGGAACACCTTCCATTCCTCATTGACCAGGGTGCTTTCCACCCCCAGCCACTGCTTCCACATCGCCGCCAGCACCACGGCGACGCGCTTGTTGTCCTGGCTGGTGTTGTAGCGGATCTCGACCTGTGCCGGCTCGTCGTCGGTATAGCCCGATTCGGCATAGAGCCGGCGCGCCTCGGCCAGTCGCTGTGCCGGCGTCCATTTCGCCCAGGCCGGCGTCTGCGGCGTGTAGTCGGCGGTCCCCGGCGGCACCCAGCCGAAGGCAACCGGCGACAGGCCATACAGAACCTTGCGCACCAGGATCTCGCGGTCGACCGCCAGTGCCAGCGCCTGGCGCAGCTTGAGGTTGTCCTTGAACGGCTGGCGCGAGACGTTGTAGCCGAAGTAGGAAATGCCGAGGTAGGTCGCAACCCGCAGCTGGTCGCCGAGGTACTTGCGCACCCACGGCGTCTGCACCGCAGGGAAGCCGGTGGCGACGTCCAGCTCGCCGGCGCGGTAGCTCTTCAGCTCGGAGTTGGTGTCCTCGGTGGCGTGATAGACCACCGTCTCGATGCGCGTATGCGCCGCGTCCCAGTAGTGCGGGTTGCGGCTCAGCTTCACATGCGACTGCACCACCCACTGGTCGAGCTTGTAGGCGCCGTTGCAGACCATCTTGCCGGGCCGCGCGAACTGCTCGCCGTGCTGCTTCAGGCTCGGGCGATGGATCGGGAAGCTGGTGGTATGCGACAGCAGGCCCAGCAGGTAGGGCGTGGGGCCGTGCAAGCGGATGCGCAGCGTCAGCGGATCCAGCGCCTCCGCGCCCAGCGTCGTCGGTGGCTGCTTGCCGGTGATTACCGCCTCGGCGTTGAGCAGCGGCGTCAGCATCTGCGCGTAGCTGGAGCCGGTCTTCGGGTCGACCGCGCGCTGCAGGCCGGCGACGAAGTCCTCCGCGGTCACCGGATCGCCGTTGGACCAGCGTGCTTCGGGCCGCAGGTAGAAGGTGTATTCCAGACCGTCCGGGCTGATCTCCCAGCGGCTGGCGCCACCGGCAATCACGTCGCCGGTCGGTGAAACACTGGTCAGTCCCTCGCAGAGGTCGCGCACGATGCGCGAACCGTCGACCGTCTCGGTCTTGTGCGGGTCCAGCGTCTGCGGCTCGGCGCCGTTGCCGATCCGCAGCGGCGGCGTAGCCGCCAGCGCCGGCATGCCGCCGAGCACGGCCAGCAGGCACAGCCCGCGCGCCAGTCGCCTCATCATGCCGAATTTTGATTTTCTATATGACAATGTAATTTTAATTAATCACTTTTACACTGACCGGCGCGGGCCTGCGCGTAGCCAGCGTGACCAGCACCACCCCCGCCAGGATCACCAGCGTGCCGGCCCACTGCAGCGCTGCCAGGCGTTCGTCAAGCAAGAGCCAGCCCAGCACCACGGCCACTGCAGGATTGACGTAAGCATAGGTGCCGAGCAGCGCCGGCGTCACCTGCTGCACCAGCCAGAAATAGGCGCCGTAGGCCAGGCAGGAACCGAACAGCACCAGATAGACGAAGGCCGCCGCACCCTGCCCCGTCCAGTGCCAGCGCGCAGCCTCGCCGCGCAGCAGGCCGATGCCGCACATCAGCGCGCCCGCGACCAGCATCTGCAGCGCCGCCCCGACCCAGGCAGAGCAGGCCGGCGGCCGGCGGCGCAGGTAGACCGAACCGAAGGCCCAGCCGACCGTTGCCACCAGCAGCGCCAGATAAGCCGACAGCGGGGCCTGCTGCAGCTGGATGCCGCCCGCGACCAGCCCCGCGACGCCGCCGAAGCCGACCAGCAGGCCGGCAACGGTCAGGGCGTTGATCGACTCGCCGCGCTCACCGAAGGTGCCAAACCAGGAGATCCACAGCGCACTGGTGGCGACGATCAGCGCTGCCTGGTTGGATTCCACCCATTGCTCGGCCCAGGTCACCAGGCCATTGCCGATCACCAGCATGGCCACCGCGGAAACAGCGATGCTGCGCCAGTCAGCGCCCTGCATCGGCAGCTTGTAGCCGCGCCAGCGCGCCCAGCCCAGCATCAGTGCACCGGCAAAGCAGAAGCGCAATCCCGCGAACAGGAACGGTGGCAGGTCGCGCATGCCGACACGGATCGCCAGGTAACTGGAGCCCCAGACGATGTAGACCGTCGCCAGTGCCAGCGCGACCGAGGAAGAACGGGAGAACATGCGCACAGCATAGCGACGCCCGCCCGGTGCGGCGAGGCAAGGAGTATCCGGCGCGCAAAACGACAATGGGCGCCGCGAGGGCGCCCATTGCGAACCTTGGGGAAAGGTTGTTGCGGCTTTAGGCGGCCGGAGCCTCGACCGCAGCATCGCCACGCGGGCGATCGACCAGTTCGACGTAGGCCATCGGCGCATCGTCACCGGCGCGGAAGCCACAGCGCAGGATGCGCAGGTAGCCACCGGGGCGCTTGGCGTAGCGCGGGCCGATCTCGGTGAACAGCTTGGTCACCGCGTCGCGGTCGCGCAGGCGCGAGAACACGATACGACGGTTGGCCAGATTGTCGGTCTTGGCGCGAGTGATCAGCGGCTCGGCAACGCGGCGCAGTTCCTTCGCCTTCGGTACCGTGGTCTTGATCAGTTCGTGCTTGAACAGGGCAACCGTAATGGCCTGCATCGTGGCCTTGCGGTGGCTGGGGCTACGGCCGAACGCGCGGCCAGACATTCCGTGACGCATTGTACTTGTCCTTTAAATTACTTCAGGCCGGCGTCTTGGGCGACGACCAGTTCTCGAGCTTCATGCCGAGTTCGAGGTCGTGCGCCTTCAGCGCTTCCTTGATTTCGTTCAGCGACTTCTTGCCGAGGTTCGGCGTCTTCATCAGTTCCATCTCGGTGCGCTGCACCAGATCGCCGATGTAATAGACGTTTTCGGCCTTGAGGCAGTTGGCCGAGCGAACCGTGAGTTCCAGATCGTCGATCGGGCGGAACAGGATCGGCGACAGGTCCTTCTTGCCCGGGGTGGCAGCGGCCTGCGCGGCTTCCGCCTCGAGGTCGACGAACACCGCGAGCTGGTCGCGCAGGATGCGCGCCGACAGGCGAACCGCTTCGGCGGCATCGATGCCACCGTTGGTGTCGACGTCGAGGATCAGCTTGTCGAGGTCGGTGCGCTGCGCAACGCGGGCGCGCTCGACGGCGTAGCTGACGCGACGCACCGGGCTGTAGCTGGCATCCAGCTTCAGCACGCCGATGCCGCGGGTCTCTTCCTCACGGACGATGCTGGCAGCCGGCACGTAGCCGCGGCCACGGGTGACCTTGAGGGTCATGTTGAGCTTGCCGCCGGTCAGCTGGCACAGCACCAGCTCCGGGTTGACGATCTCGACGTCGTGGTCCAGCTGGATGTCGCCGGCGGTGACCACGCCCTTGCCCGACTTCTCGAGACGCAGGGTGGCTTCCTCACGCGAATGCATGCGGATGGCGATGTTCTTGATGTTCAGCAGGATGTCGATGACATCTTCCTGGACGCCTTCGATCGCGCTGTACTCGTGCACGACGCCGTCGATCTGCACTTCGGTGATCGCCGCGCCCGGGATGGACGACAGCAGGATGCGGCGCAGGGCATTGCCCAGCGTGTGGCCGAAGCCGCGCTCCATCGGTTCGAGGGTGACGCGCGCACGATGGGTGGAAACGGCTTCCACCTCCACCAGGCGCGGCTTGAGCAGGTCGGCAATCACATTCTGCATGCGTGATACTTCCTCGGCTGGAAGGCCGGTGATTACTTGGAGTACAACTCGACGACGAGCTGCTCGTTGATGTCCGGCACGATCTGATCGCGGGTCGGGACAGCCTTGAAGGTGCCCTTCAGGCCCTTCTCGTCGACATCAACCCAGTCCGGCATGCCGGCCTGCGAGGCAATCGACAGCGACTCGGCGACGCGGCTCTGGCTGCGCGACTTCTCGCGAATCTCGATCACGTCGCCAACCTGAACCTGGTAGGACGGGATGTTGACCGGCTTGCCGTTGACCAGCACAGCCTTGTGGCCGACCAGCTGGCGCGACTCGGAACGCGTGCGGCCGAAGCCCATGCGATAGACGACGTTGTCGAGGCGGCATTCCAGCATCTGCAACAGCATCAGACCGGTGGAGCCCTTCTTCGAGGACGCCTTCAGGTAGTAGTTGCGGAACTGCTTCTCGAGCACGCCGTACATCTGCTTGAGCTTCTGCTTCTCGCGCAGCTGCAGGGCGTAGTCGGAAAGACGCGGTTTGACGGCGCCGTGCTGACCCGGGCGGGTCTCCAGCTTGCACTTGCTGTCGAGGGAGCGGCCACGCGACTTCAACAGCAGGTCGGTGCCGGCACGGCGGGACAGCTTGCACTTGGGGCCAATATAACGAGCCATGAGGTAGTCTCCTGCAGCGGCTTTAGACGCGGCGGCGCTTGGGCGCGCGGCAGCCGTTGTGAGGAATCGGGGTCACGTCAGTGATGTTGACGATCTTGAACCCGGCATTGTTGAGCGCGCGGACCGCGGACTCGCGGCCAGGGCCCGGGCCCTTGACCAGCACTTCCACGTTCTTGACACCGTGTTCGGCGGCAGCCTGCGCGGCCTTGTCGGCGGCAACCTGGGCGGCGAACGGGGTGGACTTGCGCGAGCCCTTGAAGCCGGCGGCGCCCGCCGTGCTCCAGGAGATGGCGTTGCCCTGCCGATCGGTGATCAGGATGATCGTGTTGTTGAACGAGGCGTGGATGTGCGCCACGGCATCGGTCACGTTCTTCTTGACCTTCTTGCGCTTGGCGGCGGCGGCGTTGTTCTGGGAAGCAGTTGCCATGTTTATTTCCGGCTAGCGCAGATCAGGTGGTTTTCTTCATCGCAACCGTGCCGCGGCGCGGACCCTTGCGGGTACGGGCGTTGGTGCGGGTGCGCTGGCCGCGGACCGGCAGGCCACGACGGTGACGCTGGCCGCGGTAGCAGCCCAGGTCGATCAGGCGCTTGATGCTCATCGAGACTTCGCGACGCAGGTCGCCCTCGACGATGTACCTGCCGACCTCGGCGCGCAGCTTGTCAAGCTCGCCTTCGGTCAGCGTGCGGATCTGCACCGTGGGATCAATACCGGCGGCCACGCAAATCTTGCGTGAACGGGTCTTGCCAATACCGTAGATCGCCGTAAGGGCGATGACGGTGTGTTTGCGATCCGGGATGTTGACACCCGCGATACGAGCCATGCGCGAAACTCCTGATACCTAATAGCGCGACGAAAAGGGCGCGATTTTAAAGAGAATTGACGAAAGAAATCAACCCTGACGCTGCTTATGGCGCGGATCGGTGCACAGAATGCGCACCACGCCATTACGGCGTACGACCTTGCAATTGCGGCAGATTTTCTTGACCGAAGCGCGGACTTTCATGATGAAACCTCGTTATCTGGATCAGCGGACCGACGCCGGACCCAGGGACTTCAGATTGGCCTTCTTCATCAGGCCTTCATACTGGTGGGACATCAGGTGCGCCTGCAGCTGCGCCATGAAGTCCATCACCACCACAACAGTGATCAGCAGCGACGTGCCGCCGAGATAGAACGGGATACCCGGCACAAAGCCGCGCAGGATCTCCGGGAACAGGCACACCACCAGGATGTAGGCGGCGCCGGCCACGGTGAGGCGGGTCAGCACCGTGTCAATGTACTTGGCGGTCATCACGCCGGGACGCACGCCCGGAACGAAGGCACCGGACTTCTTCAGGTTCTCCGCCGTCTCCCGCGAGTCGAACACCAGCGCGGTGTAGAAGAAGCAGAAGAACACGATCAGCAGGCCGTACAGGATCGTGTACAGCGGCTGGCCCGGCGACAGCGCGTTGGCCAGCTGCTGCATGATGCCGCCCTGGGCGTCGTCACCGAAGAACTGCACCAGCGAGGCCGGGAACAGGATCAGCGACGAGGCGAAGATCGGCGGGATCACGCCCGACATGTTGAGCTTCAGCGGCAGATGCTGGGTCTGGGCCGCAAAAACCTTGCGGCCTTGCTGGCGACGGGCATGGTGCACCGGGATGCGGCGCTGGGCACGCTCGGCGTACACCACACCCCAGGTCACCGCCACCAGCAACACCAGCACCAGCAATACCGTGAAACCGCTGATCGAACCCTCGCTGACCAGCTGCGCGGTCGAAGCCAGCGCACGCGGGAACCCGGCAACGATGCCGGCGAAGATCAGCATCGAGATGCCGTTGCCGATACCGCGCTCGGTGATCTGCTCACCCAGCCACATCAGGAACATGGTGCCGGTCACCAGCGACACGGTCGCGGTGAACACGAAACCGAAACCGGCGTTGATCGCCACACCCGACTTCTGCAGGGCGATCGCCGCGCCTACCGACTGGAAAATCGCCAGCCCCAGGGTGCCGTAGCGGGTGTACTTGGTGATCGTGCGACGGCCCGACTCGCCTTCCTTCTTCAGTTCCTTCAGCTGCGGCACCACGGCGGCCATCAGCTGCACGATGATCGACGCCGAGATGTAGGGCATCACGCCCAGGGCGAAGATCGACAGGCGCTCGAGCGAACCGCCCGAGAACATGTTGAACATGTCCAGGATGGTGCCCTTCGACTGGTCGAACAGCGACGCCAGCTGTCCCGGATCGATGCCCGGCACCGGGATGAAGCTGCCGATGCGGAAAACGAGGATCGCGCCGAGCAGGAACAGCAGACGGCTACGGACTTCCCCAATCTTGGAGAGGTCCGGGACCATCGATCCCGTCGGCATGCCTGGTGCTTTCGCCATCGCTATTTCCGTTCAGGAGCCGGACTTACTCAGCAATCGAGCCGCCAGCGGCGGTCACAGCCTCACGTGCACCCTTGGTCACCAGGATGCCCTTGAGGTTCACGGCGCGCGTCAGCTCGCCCGACTTGATGACCTTGGCGGTCAGCACGTTGGCGCCGACCACGTTCTTGGCCTTCAGCAGGGCCAGGTCGATCTCGGCGGCGTCGAGCTTGTTCAGTTCCGACAGGCGCACTTCGGCGGTCAGGCCGGCCAGCGGCGAGTTGAAGCCACGCTTCGGCAGGCGACGCTGGATCGGCATCTGGCCGCCCTCGAAGCCCAGCTTGTTATAGCCACCCGAACGGGCGTGCTGGCCCTTGTGGCCACGACCGGCGGTCTTGCCCAGGCCCGAACCGATGCCGCGCGCAACGCGCTTCTTGACGGTCTTGGCGCCCTTGGTCGGCTTGATGGTGTTGAGTTTCATCTCAGACCTCTTCGACGCGGAACATGTGGGAGGACTTGTTGACCATGCCCATGTTTTCCGGCGTGGCATCGATCACCACCGAACGGTGCATCTTGCGCAGGCCGAGGCCGTTCGCATTGTTCTTGTGCATCGGCAGCTTCTTGGCGAGGCTGCGGATCAGCGTGACTTTGATCTTCTTAGGAGCGGTCATGGCTTATCCCAGAATCTCTTCGACCGTCTTGCCGCGCTTGGCCGCAATCTCGGACGGGATGTTCATCTTCTGCAGCGCGTCCATCGTGGCACGCACCAGGTTGATCGGATTGCGCGAGCCCAGCGCCTTGGCCAGGATGTTCTGCACGCCGGCAACCTCGAACACGGCGCGCATCGCACCGCCGGCGATCACGCCGGTACCGTCAGAGGCCGGACGCAGGAACACCTTGGCGGCGCCATGCTGTCCCTTGATCTCGTGCTGCACGGTCAGGCCGCGCAGCGACACGGTGATCATGTTCTTGCGGGCCTGGTCCATCGCCTTGGCGATGGCAGCCGGCACTTCACGCGCCTTGCCGTAGCCAAAGCCGACGCGGCCGTTGCCGTCGCCGACCACGGTCAGCGCGGTGAAGGCGAACTGCTTGCCGCCCTTGACCGTCTTGGACACGCGGTTGACCGCAACCAGCTTTTCCTTGAAGTCGCCGCCCGACTGCGAATCGTCGTAGTTCATGTGCTGTGCCATGTCTTAGAACTCCAGGCCGGCTTCACGCGCGGCGTCGGCCAGCGCCTTGACGCGGCCGTGATACTTGAAACCGGAACGGTCGAAAGCCACCTTGCTGATTCCCTTGGCCTTGGCACGCTCGGCAATCGCGGCGCCGATCTTCTTGGCGGCCTCGACGTTGCCGGTACCCTCGAGGGCGGCGGCAAGTTCCTTCTCGACGGTCGAGGCGGAAACCACCGTCTCGGCAGCGCCGGCGGCGATGATCTGGGCGTAGATGTGGCGCGGCGTGCGGTGGATCGTCAGGCGCGGCACGCCGAGCTCGCGGATGTGGGAGCGGGTGCGGCGCGCGCGACGCAGGCGAATCTGGTTCTTGTCTTTCATGTCGTTCTCTGTTCAGCCAGGCCTTACTTCTTCTTGGCTTCCTTGAGGATGACCTTCTCGGTCGAGTAGCGAACACCCTTGCCCTTGTACGGCTCGGGCGGACGGAACCCGCGGATGTCGGCCGCAACCTGGCCCACCATCTTCTTGTCCGCGCCCTTGATGATGATTTCGGTCTGAGTCGGCGTTTCCACCGTGATGCCTTCCGGGATCGGGTAGGCAACCGGATGCGAGAAGCCCAGCGACAGGTTCACGACCTTGCCGGCGGTGGCGGCGCGGTAACCGACGCCAACCAGCTGCAGCTTCTTCTCGTAGCCCTTGCTGACACCGATCACGGCATTGTTCAGCAGTGCGCGGAAGGTACCGGCCTGCATGTTGTCGGCCAGGATCGATTCCGACTTGACGGTGACGGTATCGCCCTGCACGTCGATCTCGACGGCACGGGGGACCACCACGGTCAGGGTGCTCTTGGCGCTCTTGACGGTGAGGAGGCCGGCATTCGCCGAGACCTGGACACCGGCCGGCAGTTTCACCGGCATTTTTGCGACGCGGGACATGTGGTTCTCCTTAGGCGACGATGCAAATGACCTCGCCACCCTGGCCGGCAGCGCGGGCCTTGCGGTCGCTGGTGACGCCGCTGGGGGTGGAGATGATGGCCACGCCGAGTCCGCCAAGGACCTTCGGCAGTTCGTCCTTGCCCTTGTACACGCGCAGCGCGGGCTTGGAGATGCGCTCGATGCGCTCGATCACCGGCTTGCCCTGGAAGTACTTGAGGGCGACGGTGAGGGTCTTCTTGCTGCCTTCCGCAGCGACCACGAAGTCGGCGATATAGCCCTCGTCCTTGAGGACGGCGGCGATCGCTTCCTTGACCTTCGAGGACGGCGAAGAAACCTGCTTCTTGCGCGCGCTCTGGCCGTTGCGGATGCGGGTCAGGAAGTCGGCGATGGGATCAGTCATGCTCATGTTGGGTCTACCTCTTACCAGCTCGCCAGCTTCAGGCCCGGCACTTCGCCGCGCATCGCCGCTTCACGCAGCTTGTGACGGCCGAGACCGAATTTCTTGTAGACGCCACGGCTGCGGCCGGTGAGCTTGCAGCGATTGCGCTGGCGGCTCTTGGACGAATCACGCGGCAGCTTCTGCAGGGCGAGCCCCGCAGCATCCTTCTCCTCGGGGGAGGCGGTGCTGCTGGAGATCGTTACTTTCAGCTTGGCGCGCTTCTTGGCGTGCTTCGCGTTCAGCTTGGCGCGCTTGGTTTCGCGCTCGATCATGCTGGTCTTGGCCATGACGGTCTCTTACTTGCGGAACGGAAAGCCGAAGGCGTCGAGGAGGGCACGGCCCTGCTCATCGTTCTTCGCCGTGGTGGTGATGGTGATGTTCATGCCGCGCATGGCATCGACCTTGTCGTATTCGATTTCGGGGAAGATGATCTGTTCGGTGATGCCGAAGTTGAAGTTCCCGCGGCCATCGAAGCCGCGCGCCGAGATGCCGCGGAAGTCGCGGATACGCGGCAGCGCAACAGTGATCAGGCGCTCGAGGAACTCGTACATCTTCTCGCGGCGCAGCGTGACCATCACGCCGACCGGCATGTTCTCGCGGATCTTGAATCCGGCGATGGCGATGCGGGAGCGGGTCACCACCGGCTTCTGGCCGGCGATGGCAGTCATTTCGGCAACCGCGGTCTCGATGATCTTGCGATCGTTGCTGGCTTCGCCAACGCCCATGTTGAGCGTGATCTTGGCGATGCGCGGCACTTCCATCGCGCCGAGGCCCATCTTCTGGGCGATTTCCGGCGCGAACTTCTCGCGATACTGGTTTTGCAGAGTGGCAGTCATTTCAGCGGCCTATCAACCGTCCACCAGAGCCTGGTTGGACTTGAAAACACGGACCTTACGGTCGCCTTCGGTCTTGTAGGCGACGCGATCGCCCTTGCCGGCCTTGGCATTCCACAGCATCACGTTGGATGCCTGGATCGGCATGGCCTTCTCAACGATGCCGCCCGCCACGCCAGCCTGGGGATTCCCCTTCTGGTGCTTCTTGGCGACGTTGATGCCTTCGACGAGCAGCTTGCCTTCGGCAACGAGCACTTGCTCGACCTTGCCGCGGCGGCCCTTGTCCTTGCCGGTGATGACGACGACTTCGTCGCCCTTACGAATCTTGCTCATGATCGATCGTCCTTACAGAACTTCCGGCGCCAGCGACACGATCTTCATGAAGCGGTCGCGCAGCTCACGGGTCACGGGTCCGAAGATACGGGTGCCCAGCGGCTCGTTCTTGGTGTTCAGCAGCACCGCAGCGTTGGTGTCGAAACGAATCACCGAGCCGTCGGCGCGCTTGATCGGGAAGCGGGTGCGGACGACGACGGCGTCGTGCACTTCGCCCTTCTTGACCTTGCCGCGCGGAATCGCGTCCTTGACGGTGACCTTGATCAGGTCGCCCACGCCGGCGTAGCGGCGGTAGGTCGAGCCCTTGACCTGGATCACCTGGACCATGCGGGCGCCGCTGTTGTCAGCGGCGACGAGATAGGATTCTTGCTGAATCATGGCTTAGGCTCCGGTCTTCAGCACTTCGACGAGGCGGAAGCGCTTGGTGGCCGACAGCGGGCGCGTCTCGACGATGGCGACCAGGTCGCCTTCCTTGCAGACATTCTGCTCGTCGTGGGCGCGCAGCTTGGTCGAACGGCGCAGCGTCTTGCCGTAAAGCGGGTGGCGCTCGATGCGCTCGATCAGCACGGTGATGGTCTTGTCGCCCTTGTTGGAGACGACACGGCCGACCACACGGTGGCCTTTCTTTTCGGTCTGGGTCTGCTCGGTCATGACTACTTCGCCTGCTGACGCATCAAGGTCTTGACCTGGGCGACCTTCTTACGGGCCACGGTGATCAAGTGCGACTGGTTCTGCTGGCCGGTGGCCTTCTGCATGCGCAGGTTGAACTGCTCCTTGCGCAGGGCCGACAGCTCTTCTTTGAGCTCGTTCGCGCCCTTGGCGCGGAGAGACTTCAGGTATTCCTGGGCTTTCATTACATGATCGTCCGGTTGACGAAGACCGTCTTGACGCAGAGCTTGGTGCCGGCAAGGCGGAACGCCTCGCGGGCAGTAGCCTCGTCAACGCCTTCCATTTCGTAGAGCATCTTGCCGGGCTGCACCTTGGCAACCCAGTACTCGACGTTACCCTTGCCGGAGCCCATGCGGACTTCCAGAGGCTTCTTGGTGACCGGCGCATCCGGGAAAATCCGGATCCAGATCTTGCCGCCGCGCTTGACGTAGCGCGAGATGACGCGGCGAGCCGCTTCGATCTGACGGGCGGTGATCATGCCGTGCTCGGTCGTCTTCAGGCCGAACTCGCCGAAGCTGACCTTGTTGCCGTTCAGCGCGAGGCCGCGGTTGCGACCCTTCTGCTGCTTGCGGTACTTGGTGCGTTTTGGCTGCATCATGGCAGTCTTCTCCTAAACCTTAGGCGGCCGCCGCTTCCGCGGCGCCTTCCTTCTTGTCGGCGTGGACATCGAAGACCTCGCCATTGAATACCCACACCTTGACGCCAATGATGCCGTAGGTGGTCTTGGCTTCCGCGGTCGAGTAATCGATCATCGCGCGCAGCGTATGCAGGGGCACGCGGCCCTCGCGATACTGCTCGACGCGGGCGATTTCCGCACCGTTGAGTCGGCCGCCGACCTGAACCTTGATGCCGCCGGCACCGATGCGCATGGCGTTCTGCACGGCGCGCTTCATCGCGCGGCGGAACATGATGCGGCGCTCAAGCTGCTGGGCGATCGATTCCGCGATCAGCTTGGCATCGAGTTCCGGCTTGCGGATTTCCTCGACCGAGATGTGCACGGAATCAGCCTTGAGGCCCATGATCCGGGCGACATCCTGCTTCAGCTTCTCGATGTCCTCGCCCTTCTTGCCGATCACGATGCCGGGACGGGCAGTGTGAATCGTCACGCGGGCAGACTTCGCCGGACGGTCGATCTGGATCTTCGAGACCGAGGCCTGCGCCAGCTTCTTCTGCAGGAATTCGCGGACCTGGATGTCCTTGAACAGATTCTCGCCGTAGGCCTTGCGCTCGGCGTACCAGTTCGACACCCACTTGGTGGTGATGCCGAGGCGGAAGCCGTTGGGATTGACTTTGTGACCCATGAGTTCTCTCGCTTACTCGTCCGTCACGCGGATGGTGATGTGGCTCGTCGGCTTGACGATACGGTCAGCACGACCCTTCGCGCGGGGCATGATGCGCTTCAGCACCGGGCCCTCGTCGATGAAGATCGACTTCAGCTTGAGTTCGTCGACGTCGGCACCGTGGTTGTTCTCGGCGTTGGCGATCGCGGACTCCAGCACCTTCTTGATCAACTTGGCGGACTTGCGCGTGTTGAACTTGAGGATGTTCAGCGCCTCGTCGACCTTCTTGCCACGCACCAGGTCGGCCACGGCACGAGCCTTCTGCGGCGACAGACGGACAAACTTGAGTACGGCTTGCGTTTGCATGATGCTTCCTTAGCCCCCGGACTTCTTGTCGCCGTGACCCTTGAACGTCCGGGTCGGGGCGAACTCGCCGAGCTTGTGGCCAATCATGTTGTCGGTGACGAACACCGGCATGTGCTGCTTGCCGTTGTGGACCTGAAAGGTCAGACCGATCATGTCCGGCGAGATCATCGAGCGGCGCGACCAGGTCTTGATCGGCTTCTTGACGCGGCTGCCCTGGCTGTCCGTCACCTTCTTGAGAAGATGATGGTCAATGAACGGGCCCTTCTTGAGAGAACGTGCCATGACGGATCCTGGTTACTTCTTCTTGTGACGGCTACGCACGATGAACTTCTGCGTGCGCTTGTTATTGCGGGTCTTGAGGCCCTTGGTCTGCTGACCCCAAGGCGTGACCGGATGCGGATTACCCTGGCCGGACTTGCCCTCGCCACCACCATGCGGGTGGTCGACCGGGTTCATCACGACGCCGCGAACGGTCGGGCGGATGCCCAGCCAGCGCTTCGCACCGGCCTTGCCGTACTGGCGCAGGTTGTGTTCGCTGTTGCCGACTTCGCCAACCGTGGCGCGGCACTCGGCCAGCACCTTGCGCATTTCGCCGGAGCGCAGGCGGATCGTCGCATAGTCGCCTTCGCGGGCAACCAGCTGGGCCGAGGCACCGGCCGAGCGGGCAAGCTGCGCACCCTTGCCGGGGCGCAGTTCGACGCAGTGCACGGTCGAGCCGGACGGGATGTTACGCAGCGGCAGGGCATTGCCCGGCTTGATCGCGGCGTCGGCACCGGACTGCAGCGTGTCGCCTTCCTTCACACCGCGCGGGGCGATGATGTAGGTGCGCTCGCCGTCGGCGTAGCACAACAGGGCGATATGAGCGCTGCGGTTCGGATCGTATTCAACGCGCTCGACCTTGGCCGGGATACCGTCCTTGGAACGCTTGAAGTCGATGAGGCGATAGCTCTGCTTGTGACCGCCGCCCTTGTGGCGCGTGGTCATGCGGCCGTTGTTGTTGCGACCGCCGGTCGAGCTCTTCTTCTCGACCAGAGGCGCGTGCGGCTCGCCCTTCCACAGGCCCGGCGTGACCACCTTGACCTGGTGGCGACGACCCGGCGAGGTCGGCTTCATCTGAATGGTTGGCATGACGAATTCCCGTTAAGCCGTAGCGTTGCCGCCGACGAAGTCAATCTGCTGACCTTCGGCGAGCGTGACGTAGGCCTTCTTCCAGTCCGAACGGCGACCGGTGAAGTTGCCGAAGCGCTTGTTCTTGCCCTTCATGACCAGCGTCTGCACGCCCGTCACCTTGACGTTGAACAGCTTCTCGACTGCGTTCTTGATCTCGGACTTCTCGGCGTTGCGGGCGACCTTGAAGACCGCCTGATTACGCTTCTCGGCGACGCGGGTCGCCTTTTCGGAGATCACCGGCGCCAGGATCACCTGGTGCAGGCGTTCGCCAGCGGTTTTGATCTTGCTCATTGCAGCCAAGCCTCCAGCTTCTTCACCGCGTCGGCCGTCATCAGCACCTTCCGGTGCCGCAGCAGCGCGACGGGGTTGAGGGCCTCGACGTCGCAGACCGCAACGGTGTGCAGGTTGCGCGAGGAGAGGAACAGGTTCTTGTCCAGTTCACCGGTGACGATCAGCACGTCGGCGGTGCCCAGCTGCTCGAGCTGCTTCACCAGAGCCTGGGTCTTGATCGCCTCGACCGTGAAGGACTCCGCGATGATCAGGTGACCCTTGCGGGCCAGCTCGGCGATGATCGAGCGCAGGGCGCCGCGATACATCTTGCGGTTGACCTTCTGCGAGTGATCACGGGGCGAAGCCGCGAAGGTGCGACCGCCGCCACGCCACAGGGGCGAGCGGATCGAGCCGGCACGGGCACGGCCCGAGCCCTTCTGTTTCCAGGGCTTCTTGCCGCCGCCGGAGACTTCGCCCTTGGCGAGCTGACCTTTGGTGCCCGCGCGGCCGGCTGCCATGTAGGCAGTCACGACCTGGTGGATCAGGCCTTCGTTGTACTCGGCGCCGAAGACGGCGTCCGAGACAGAGATTTTGGTGGCGCTATTATGCAGTTCAATATCCATAGCCGTTTTTCCCCAGTGGGCCTTATGCCTTCACCGTGGGGCGCACGATGACATCGCCATTCGTAGCGCCCGGCACAGCCCCCTTGACCAGCAGGAGGTTGCGTTCCATATCGATCTTCACCAGATCGAGGTTGAGAGCCGTCACACGGTCGTTACCCATGTGGCCAGCCATCTTCTTGCCCTTGAACACACGGCCCGGACTCTGACGCTGGCCGATAGAACCCGGCGAGCGGTGAGAGAGCGAGTTACCGTGCGTTGCGCGACCACCGCCGAAGCCGTGGCGCTTGATGACACCGGCAAAACCCTTGCCGATGCTGGTGCCCGTGACATCCACGGCCTTGATGCCGTCGAACACGTTCACATTGATTTCCGAACCCATCTGCAGGTCGGCACCTTCGCCGTCCTCCAGTCGGATTTCCCAGAGACCACGGCCCGGCGCGACGCCAGCCTTCTTGTAGATACCGGTCAGCGCCTTGCTGACGCGGCTGGCCTTCTGCTCACCCACGGCGACCTGGACTGCACGGTAGCCATCGGTTTCAACAGTCTTGACCTGAGTCACGCGGTTCGGCGTGCATTCGATCACCGTCACCGGGATGGACACGCCATCCGGGGTGAAGATGCGGGTCATACCCGCCTTGCGTCCAATAATTGACATCGTCATGTCCGATTCTCCTTAGTTCAGCGAGATCTGGACTTCGACGCCCGCAGGCAGATCGAGCTTGGACAGCGCATCCACGGTCTTCTCCGTGGGGTCGATGATCTGCATGAGCCGCTTGTGCGTGCGGATTTCGTACTGATCACGCGCGCTCTTGTCGGCGTGCGGCGAAGCGAGAACGGTGTAGCGCTCTTTGCGCGTCGGCAGCGGGATCGGCCCACGGACAACGGCGCCGGTGCGCTTTGCCGTCTCGACGATCTCGCGCGCAGACTTGTCGATCAGGCGGTGATCGAAAGCCTTGAGCCGGATGCGAATGGATTGGCTGGTCGCGGCCATGCTTGGTCTCAGGTCTTAAAGAACGTGGAACAAAAGGGGCGCGAATTATATTCGCGCCCCAGCCAAAAGTAAAACGTTTACTGCTTAAGCGAGAATCTTGGTGACAACACCGGCGCCGACGGTACGACCGCCCTCACGGATGGCGAAGCGAACACCTTCTTCCATCGCGATCGGATTGATCAGTTCCACCAGCATCTGCACGTTGTCGCCCGGCATCACCATTTCCTGTTCGAAAGTGATCGAA
>DATILC010000108.1:0-5423 GCA_035476855.1 Solimonas sp.
GGGAACTGCCCGCCGGCCGCTATCTGGCCACGCTGGTGGTGCGCGATGCCCTGCTCGAAAGCGAACCGGTGCGCCTGCTGATCGAGATCCGCGAACGCGCCGAACCTGCTCCCCCCTGACCGAGGACCCGCCCATGGGCACCCCCGACGAAAGCTTCATCAACGCCCTCGACGACGATCTGGTCGAGACCAGCCTGCAGGGCCCGGGCGTGCCGGAACGCCTGCACTACGCCACCGGCGTGCTGCTCGACGAAACCGACTTCCGCGAGGAACAGTGCTACCACCGCGGCCGCCTGGCGCGCGCGCTGTCGTCGCTGTTTGGCTTCGGCACGCTGGGCGGCTTGCGCGTCAGCTGCGCCGGCAGCGACAACGCCGAACTGGAAATCGCGGTTGCACCCGGGCTGGCACTGGACCGGCTCGGCCGCCTGATCGAACTGCGGCGCACGCAGGTGCTGCGGCTGGGGCGCTGGCTCGACTTCCGCCGTGGCCTCGATGCGCAGGACCCGCGGCGCAACGAGGTAATCGCCGCCGTCCATGGCGACCCCGCGGTGCTGGCACTGGACGTGTTCCTGCGCTTCGTGGTCTGCCCGCATGGCCGCACGCCGGCCTTCGCCGCCGGCCCCTTCAACGCCACCGACTACACCGTGCCCTCGCGCCTCGCCGACGCCTTCGAGTTGAACCTGCGCGTCGCCGCCAGCGACCGCGATCCGGTCAGCAGCGCGGTGACGCTGCGCCGCCCGGCCTCGGGCCTGCAGCAGATCGAAAGCGAGCTGGCCGCGGCCGATGCGCTGGCCGACGCCAACCTGCGGCGCAACGCCAGGCGCGACGCACTGTTGCGCCACGTGCTCGATGACCTCGCGCCGCTGACTCCTGCGGCAGCACGACGGCTGCCACGCCTGGCCGAGCAAGCCCGCGACGAATACTGGGACGAGCTGTTCCTCGCGCGCCTGCTGCTGCCGGTGACGCGCAGCGACGCCGAACCCTTTCCGCAGCCCGAACTCGCCAGGCCGGGCCTGCCCGCCGACCTCGCCGACAACCGCCTGCGCCCCATCGCCCTGCATCCGGGCGCCTGGCGCGGCCAGATCTGAAGGAGTCCTCCATGGCCTCGACCCGCATCGAACTCAGCGTCCGCACCGGCGAAGACCAGAAGCGTCTGGAGCAGGCGCTGGCCGACGGCAGCCTGGTGCTCAACGCCAGCCGCCGCCGGCCGTTCTATTTCGACGGCCGCTTCCTCACCGCCGCCGACCTGCTGGCGGACCAGGACTATGTGCGCTCGCGCCAGAGCGACCTGGCCCAGGCGATCGGCGCCGGCGTGGTACGCGGCCTGATGGTCGGCCTCGGCGCCGCCAGCGCCAGCGACAATCCGGAACTGGTGATCGAGCCGGGCCTCGGCATCACCCCCGCCGGCGACCTGCTGGCCCTGCAGGAAACCCTGCGCGTGCGGCTCGACGCCGTGCCGGACAGTGCCGGCGTCGACGCCCAACTCGGACTCAAGCTGCTGGCCTCGGCGGCGCGCAACAACCGCAGCGGCCTGTTCGTGCTGGCACTGCGCCCGGTGGAGTTCTCCTCCAACCCGGTGGCGTCCTATCCGACCACGCTCGATGGTGCGCGCCGCGTGCACGACGGCGACATCGTCGAGGCCGCGGCACTGACCCTGATCCCCTACCCCGACCGCTCGCTGGCCAGCAGCCCGGAGGCACGCCGCGCACGCGCCGCGCGCGAGATCTTCTTCGACGGCGCCCGCCCCGGTGCGCTGCAGGATGCGCTGCCGCTGGCGATGGTCTGCCTCGAAGGGGGTGCCCTGCGCTGGCTCGATGTGTTCCTGGTGCGACGCGAGGTCGGCGCCGAGGACACGCTGGCCGCCGGCCTCGGCCAGCGCCCGCGCGCGCTGCTCGAAGCCTGGGTACGACAGCAGCAGGACCATGTGCAGGACCTCGGTGGCAACACCATCGCCGCCGGCTTCGCGGCAACGCGGCACTTCGAGGTGCTGCCGTCCGCCGGCCTGCTGCCGGCGTCGACGCTGCGCTTCGACACGGTACTGGGCGCACGCACGCTGCTGCAGGGCTTCTTCCCGGCGACGGTCGACTGCCAGTTCGCCTTTGTCGCCGAGGACGAGCTGGCGACGCTGGTCAACGAATCGCTGGGGATGCCGCCGATCGACCTGGCGCTGGGCGACGAGGATCTCGACACCCTGCCGGTGCTGATCGCGGCACCGCTGCCGCGCGGCGAGCTGGAACGCCACCGTCGCGACCTGCAGAAACTGGAACGCCCGGTGCGGGCCGCCGCGCCCGGCATGCTCGCCAGGCGATTGCCCTTCGAGGCCCTGCTGGCGGTCAGCGGCAGCACCCGCGCCGACGACAGCGAGGCCGGCAACGCCGAAGCCTGGGAAGCGGCACTGAAACGCGCGCAGACCTCGGCGCAGCGCAACGGCGGATGCTTCTGGTACCTGCGTCGCCGCCAGCTGCCCTATGTCACCCAGCTGGCCGGCGCCACGCTGCGCCTCGCCGGCAGCGCGCGCGAACTGGACGCCGAACTCGACCGGCGCCTGACCAGCGACGGCGTCAAGCCGGTCTTCGACCGGATCAGCGCGCGCCTGCCGCGACTGGCCGTGGCGGAGACGGTGAACCTGCTGGCGACGCCGCGGCTGGCGGTGTCGAAACTTCAGGAAGGGCGGGTCAAGCGTTTCGCCACCAGCGACCTGCTGCGCGTTTCCGCCTTCCGCGCGCTCAGCCGGAGCGCCGATGAGGCCACCGAAGACCAGCCGCTGGAGCACGCCGCAGTGCTGGAAGTGGCGCGGCGCTACGGCGATCCGCGGCTTGGCGAAGGCTTCGACGCACTGCATGAGGCCGCGGACGATTCGACCCGCGCGCGCCTGACCAGCGCGGCCGCCGCCAAGACCATTGCCGACAGCGGCCTGGCCCCGGAGCTGGACGTCGCCGCGCGTCAGCTGCCGGCCGACCGCCGCCCGCAGTTCGCCGCCAGCGTCGGCAAGCTTGCCGCGGAAGGCTCGGTGGCCGGGCTGCGCAAGCTGCTGCAGACCAGGACCTGAACGCGACCGGAGCCGACCATGAAGATCCTGCGCGGAATCAGCGAGCCCTTCGGTGGCGAACGCGTACTGCGCGTGCAGCCACCGCTGTCGCACTACGCCACCAAGCCGGAGGATGGCGCGGAACTGCGGCGGCGGCTGCACCTGTTCGCCGGGCGCACGCTCACCCACCTGGCGCTGGCTGCCGAGCAGCGCGGCCGCATGGCCGACTGCGCGCGCCTGGGCGCGGGGGTCACCGCCGGCGTGATCGGTGGACTGGAGGTGACGCTCGATGGCGACAGCCTGCTGGTCTCGCCCGGGCAGGCGATCACCACTGCCGGCGAAGACCTGGAGCTGGCCTACATGCTGCGCGTGGCGGCCGACGCCATCGAGGTCTGGCAGCCGCGCATCGACGAACGCGATCTCGGCACCGACGCTGCACGTGCCCTGGATGCAAGGCGCCAGAACAACCAGCCGATCAGCCTCGGCGAACTGCGCCAGGCCAACTGCACCCGCGGGCTGCCGCATGCGATGGTGCTGGTGGCACGGCCGGTGACGGTTGCGGTCGACCCTCGCGGCGAACAGGACTCGCCCTGCCCCAACGCCATCGGCGCGGAGGCGTACTCGGAACTGCTGTGGCAGGACGGCTTCGCCCTGGCCTGGGTGCCGTGGCCGGCGGAGATTTCGATCCCGCGCTGGAGCGAGGACGGCGCAACGCTGTCGCCGCGCTTCCGCAACCGCCTGGCCCACGCCATCTTCAACCGCGAGGCCGCGGCGCCACTCGGTGGCGGCACGCGCTCGCTGACGCGCTGGCGCAGCGGCGAGCGGCCGCTGTCGACGGAAGCCCTCAGCACCGCCATCGATTGGCCCTGGCTCAGTCTCGGCGCACCGCTGGCGCTGGTCGGCTTCGACGCAAAATTCAGCCCGGTCTTCGCCGACCGCAACAGCGTCGTGCGCCAGGGCGGTGGCGGCCGCAACCGTTCGCCGCTGCTGCGCGGCATCGGCGACGACCTGCTGTGGCAGGCGCGCGTCGCGCAGTGGCTGGAGCACCTGGCCGAACTGCCACCAGACGAACGCAGCGCCGCGCGCCTGGCGGCGCAGATCGAATGGCTGCCGCCTGCAGGGCTGCTGCCACGCGAGACCGTGGACTTCATCAGCGGACGGCAGAGCCTGTTCCCCGCCAACTTCGAAGTGCTGGCCGAGCCGGTGCCACTGGAATCGGTCGACGCCCTGCTGGCCGAGGCATCGCCGCTGGCGCCGTTCCACCTGTCGGTGCACGACCAGCTGCAGCTGCTGGTGCCGGTACCGGCGCGCGACTACGACCCGGAACTGCTGAAGCTCGATGAACAGGTGCATCCGCTGTTCGACAGCGAGATCGAACGCCTGGCCACGCAGCGGCGCGAGCAGCTGGTACGGCGTGACCGCCTGCTGCGCCGCTTCGAGGTGCTGGAGCGCAGCATCCGCGGGCGCCAGCCGGATGCCCCGGAGCGCGATCCCAATGCGCTGGCCGACGAGCGCGGTGTCGCCGACCTCCTCGACCAGCGCCCGGTGCTGGTCCTGCAAGCCGCGGCCGGCGCACGCGCGGAACGCAGCTTCAGCGGCGCGCAGGCACCGCTGGACTTTGCAGCCGGCGATGCACTGATCGCCTATGTCCGCCTCGAGGCCGCGCCGGCCGTGCTGGCGCTGCACCCGCTGCTGGCTGCAGCGGGCGCCACCGCGCCGACGCTCAGCTGGGGCGAAAGCGCACTGGACAATGGCGTGCTGCTGGACGCACTGCCCGATGCGGAGGGCTGGACCCGTCTGAGCGTTCCGGCCGAACGCGCCGGGCTGGTGGGCCAGCGGCTGAGCGGCATGCAGTTGATCCAGGTCGCGCCCACCGGCAACGCTGCGACAGTGCACTGGGGTTACCTGGGGCGGCTGTCCCGGGGCCGCGAGGCGCTGTGGCTCAGCGATGCGCTGCCCCCGGGAGCAGGCGTCGGCAACGATGCCTGGGACGTGACCGCGCCGGTCCTGCCCGCCAGCGGCGACAGGCTCGACGACGACACCGCGCTCGGCCTGCCACGGGTCGAAGGCGCGCGCCAGGTCACGGCCGTCGCGCAGCTGATCGAGCAGTACCAGAGCCGCGCCGGCGGCGTGCTGAAGGCCGAGCTCGGCGATGGCGGCGCCAATCCGCATCCGCTGGACGCTGGCCTCGACGAACTGATCCTGCGACTGCAGCACCGCATCGACGGCGCCAACGATCATGTCGAATTCGGCTTCCTGCGCGCGCGCACCGACATCTACCGCATCCGCCAGTCGGTGCTGGGTTCCGAGGAGGCCGGACGCCTGGCCACCTCGCCTTCCGCCGCCGAACTGGTCAAGCGCGAGACCAGCCCGGTCGCGACCGAGAAGGAGTTCGA
>DATILC010000109.1:0-3244 GCA_035476855.1 Solimonas sp.
AGCCGGTGAGCTGATCGACATCACGCAGGCGCAGTTCCGGCTGCAGGCGCTGCACCCGCGTGTCCATCAGCGCCAGCTGGCTGCAGCGCTGCGGCTGCCGGATCGCGGCTTCCAGCGCGATGGCGCCGCCGTAGCTGTGGCCGATCAGCGCGGCGCGCTCGATGCCGAGCTGGTCCAGCAGCGCCAGCAGGTCGTCGGCCTGCTCGCCGGCGCTATAGCCGCGGTCACTGCGCTCGCTGTAGCCGTGGCCGCGCAGGTCGTAGAGTGTCACCCGGCAGCGCTGCGCCAGCGCCGTGCCCAGCGGATACCAGAAGGCGCGGTTGGCGGCGAGGCCGTGCACCAGCACCACATCGGGGCCGGACTGGCCGAGCTGCTGGTGGGCGAGTTTGACGGGGGCGGTCATGGGTTGTTTCTTCTAATGAGTCCCGGTTCTTCACCGGATAGACTCGTTGGCACGATATCTTGCTGATTCGACGAAAGATTACTGCACATGCTGACGCCGCATACCGAAACAGTCGCGACCCACTACACGCGGCGCCACGCCATTCGCGGCGACCTCTTCGGCGAGCAGCCCTTTGCCAACTACGGTTACTGGACGCGTGACGGCCTGAGCATGGTGCAGGCCGCCGAGGCGCTGACCCGGCTGGTGGCGGCGTCTGCCGGACTGGCGCGCGGTGACCGCCTGCTCGATGTCGGCTGCGGCTACGGCGCCGGCGCGGTGGTGTTCGCGCGCGCCTTCGATGTCGACGCGATCACCGGCATCGACGTCACCCCGGTGCGCATCGACGAGGGCCGTCGCTATGTCGCGGCGCAGGGCTACGCCGAGCGCATCGACCTGCGTCTGGGCGATGCCACGCGGATGGAGTTCGCCGACGGCAGCTTCGACAAGCTGGTGTCGGTGGAATGCGCCTTCCACTTCGATACCCGCGTCGATTTCCTGCGCGAGGCGGCACGTGTGCTGCGCCCCGGCGGCACGCTGGCGCTGACCGACCTGATCCCGCGCCGTGGTGTCGATCCGACGGTCTACCAGCGTGGTGTCAACGCGGTGGGCAGCGAGGTCTGCCTCGACAATGTGGCCAATACCTACGACGCGGATGTCTACGCGGCGCATCTGCGCGCGGCCGGCTTCGAGTCGGTGCGCATCGAGTCGATCCTCGAATCGACGCGCATCCCGTTCGTCGATGCGCTGCAGCGCGCCGGCGAGCGGGACAGCAGCGAGCGCGGTGCGCAGATGCTGCGCTCGGTGGCGCGGCAGCGCGAAATCCTCGCCGGCGGCGAGGACTACGTGCTGGTGGTCGCGCGCAAGAGCGGTTGAGCGCGCCGCCGGCATGGTTCAGCCTTGCGCGTTCTGCGCCAGGAAATCCGCGATCTGGCCGATCGACAGGTCGTCGACGTAGCGGCCATCGCGCATCAGCAGTTTCTCGAACGGCAGCTTGGCACCGACGACCTCTTCCTGGATCGCCACGATCAGCTGGATGATGTCGATCGACTCGAAGCTGAGGTCGCCGAGCAGCTTGGTGCTGCGGCCCATCTCGCCCTCGAACTCGTTGTCCCAGTCCTGGGTGAAATCCTGCAGCAGGGCGATCAGCTTCTTGGTGTAGACGTCGGCGTTGCTCATGGTGGTCGCGCGTTAATGATGTGATGTTGTTTCAGGAATACAGCGGCTGCGGCAGGCGTTCGGCGCGGAAGCGCACCTGGTAGCGGACCTTGTGCAGCCGCCAGGCCTGCGGCTGCAGCAGTTGTAGTTGGCCTTCGGCGGCGCGCTGCTCAAGGCCTTCCAGCGAGCCCTCGATGTGCCCGTAGTCGAGCGCATCCTTGTGTGGTGCCAGATTGTAGCGCCACCACTGCAGCTGCAGCAGGCGCTCGACGATGTCCTCGGCGAAGCGCAGGCGCACCACCCTGGCCGGCGTGCCGACGACGATGGCGTAGGGCGGCACGTCGCGCGTCACCAGCGCATGCGCCGCCACTACCGCACCGTCGCCGATCTTCACGCCGCGCTTGATGAAGGCACCGGCGCCGATCCAGACGTCGTGGCCGATCTCGGTGATCTCGCGGTTGACCTCGCGATGCCGCGGCCGCGGCGAGGCCAGCTCGCTGAACTCCGGGAAGCGCGCGAACGGCGGGAAGTCCTCCGGCCCGGCCATGGCGAAAGTATGCGTGCTGAGGCCGTCGGTGGGGTGCTCGTAGGGCCCGATGATCGCCGCCTCGGCGATCGAGCAGTAGCGCCCGACGCGGGTGTCGTAGAGGCTGCTGGTGTACTGGCCATTGACGTAGCTGAAAGCGCCGAAGCTGCAGTTCTTCACCCGCCGCGGGCCGAACAGGTAGCAGGGCCGCTCGAAGTCGATGACGCCATAGAGGCCAGTGGCCTCCATGGCGTCCAGGCCCAGCTCCGGCAGCTGCGCTGCGGAGAGGGTCTCGCCTTCCATGGCGGTGGACGGGTCGCTCATTACTCCATGTAACCCAGCATCTGCAGCTGCTCGATGATCTGCTGCTTCTCGCCGGAGTCCATCTCTTCCTTCAGTTCCTTGCGCTCCGGGGGCTTGGTGCGCGCGCCCTTCTTGATCGGGTTGGCGGCGAGCCAGGCGGCGTCGAAGAACGTGTCGGCGGCCTTGCCCTCGAAGTCGGCCGGCACCGGCAGGCCGAGGCTGTGCAGCAGCGTAGCGGCGACGTCGACGATCTTGCGCGACTCGACCATGCCGCTGGCGGCGACGCCGGGGCCGCAGGCCATGAAGATGCCATCCGGATGATGGGTGCCGATGGCGCTGGGGCGCATCACCACGGCCGGCTCGAAGTTGCGGATCGAGACGAAGCCGTGGTCGCTGAGCACCAGGGTCAGGTCGGGCGCGCGCTTCATGTGCTGGCCGGCGAACCACTCTTCGCGTTTGAGCACGTCGATCACCACCGGCTTGCCGGTCTTGGGATCGGTGATGGTGTAGAGGTCGGCGATCAGCTTCTCGCGGAAGGACGCGTAGTCCTCCGGCTTGATGCCGGCGTCGCCCGGCTTCTGCGCCACGCGGATGACGATGCCGTTGGAGGACGGTGTCTGGCAGTAGGCCAGGGTCTTGGACCAGTCGAGGTTGGCGAAGTCGGAGGCATCGCGGCGCACGGCCTGCTCGGTGCCGTCGTTCGTGCCCCAGACCAGGTAACCCTTCTCGCCGAGGAAGGTGTTGATGCGCAGCACGAAGTTGCTGGCGGTGAAGCCGTGGTCGGAGGCGAAGAACACCTGCGTGTCCGGGCCGGCCAT
>DATILC010000110.1:0-18768 GCA_035476855.1 Solimonas sp.
GCCGCTGCGCAAGGCTGCCTGATCGAGGGTCTCGTGGGTTGAAGTACAGCAGGGCGGGGATATCCCCGCCATGCTGCGTTTGTGGGCTACCGGCCTAAATCTTCGCCATGACCTCGGGGGCGGCGACGTAGAACTGCCGGAACCAATCGCGGAACTGGAAGATCGGGCCGTCGCCGTCGCAGAGCAGGGGCTTGTGGCGGTACTTCTTGTTGTTCCAGATCACCATGTCGACGCTTTCGAAGCCAGCGCTGGTCTCGTTCTCCGCCTCGTGGACCATGTGGTCGATCAGCTTGCGGGCGATGTACAGCTCCTTGGAGCCTTCCGGATAGTCCTTGTGGCGGAAGCTCATGTTCATCTTCGTGAGCTCGCGCGTGATCGGCTGGGTGTAGGAGAACAGCGTGGCGCTGACGCCCTCCTGCGTGAAGGTCACGGTGCCGACGGCGCCGGCGCCCCAGGTCTGGCCGACGATGTAGCCGCCGCCGAGGTCGAAGCGCTGCATGTGCTTTTCGTACTCGACGTTGATCGGCGGGATGCCGGCAGCGCCGTGCAGGAACTTGAGGTGCGCCACGTCGACGCTGTTCTCGACGATCTCCTGGACGGCGGTGCTGGCCTGCCAGGTGCCGCGCTTGTCGCCGACCCAGCCCGGGTCTTCCATGCAGGGGATGTGGGGCAGCTCCCAGCTCGGCGGTTCCGCCATCGGGTGGAACCAGGCCCAGATCAGCCCGTAGCGCTCCTGGGTGGGCAGCGTGCGCAGGATCGGCCGGACCTTGGTGATGGGGGGCGCGCCCTTGCCGTAGGGCACGTTCTTGCACCAGCCCTCGGTGTCGTACTCCCAGTGATGGAATGGGCAGCGCAGGTTGTCACCGCAGACCTTGCCGCCGTGGCCCAGGTGCGCGCCCAGGTGCGGGCAGTACGGATCGGAGACGCCGACCTTGCCGCTCTCGCCGCGGAACAGCACCCACTCCTGGTCGAACAGCTTGATGTTGCGCACCTCCCCGACTTTCAGGTTCTCGGAGAAGTCGACGAAGAACCAGCTGCTGGGGATCGGAAAGGGGCAGCGCTCCAGGCGGGTGGACTCCAGGAGCTGGGCCAGCTTCAGGGCGTTGCTGGGGGAATCGAGGGTTTCGGTGGACATGGGCTGCATCCCGGCGTGGACGTGGCGATGTGGGCCATGAAGCCGGCGGGTGCCAGCTCATATGGCGGGAGTCCAGCGTAGGGATCGGGGTGGCCCGGATTCATCCCTCATTTGCAGGGCTCCTCGCCGCAGGCTGACGAAGGGCGATGGCGCCGGCAGGCGCCCCGGCCCGCGTCCGGCCGGGCGTAGACTCGCCGCCATGGACACAACGCTGCTCTGGCACATCCCGTTCTCGCACTTCAACGAGAAAGTCCGCTGGACGCTGGACTACAAGGGCATCGCGCACCGCCGCCGCGTGCTGGGGCCGGATTACCTGATCAAGGCTTGGCGGGCGACGGGGCAGGGCAGCCTGCCGATCCTCTGGCTCGACGGCGAGGCGATCGCCGACTCGACGCGGATCATCGCCGCGCTGGAGCAACGCTATCCGCAGCCGGCGCTGTATCCGCCGGATGCGGCAGCGCGCAAGCGGGCGCTCGCGCTGGAAGACCACTTCGATGAAGGCCTGGGGCCGTCGCTGCGCGCCGCCATCGTCACGCCGCTGTTCCGCAGCGATCCGGACCTCGCGCTGCGCGTGCTGACCACGGGCATGCCGGAGCAGGTTTACGGCAAGCTGCGCCCCCTGAGCCGGGTGTTCCCGGCCTACTACCGCTTCCGTCACCGCATCAGCGATTCGAAGCTGGAGAGCCACCGCGCCACGGTGCGCGCCGCCCTGGATCGCATCGAGCGGGAGCGGCAGGGGCGGCCCTGCCTGGTCGGCGACAGCTTCACGATCGCGGACCTCACGGCCGCGGCGCTGCTGTGTCCGCTGCTGCAGCCGCCCGAGATCCAGTATCCCTTGCGGGTCGAACTGCCGAGGCATCTGCAGGAGTATCGCGCCGGGCTGCTGGCGCACCCGGCGATGGGCTGGGCCGCGGCGGTCTACCGTCAGCATCGCGGGCGTTCTGCCGAGATTGCGCGACCGTCGAAGGGAACGTAGCGCCCTGGGGCCGATCAGCGCTCCGGCGACGGGCTGATCCCTCGAAAGCAAGGGGCTTTCGGTATCCGAATGGCCATTTTTTAACCAGGCAACGTAGCCGAAAACTCGCATGTTGCAGGAATGCGAGTATAGTGGTCCGTTCGGTTCTGGGGGCGATTAACTGTAAACCGCATGGCAGGCGCTGCCATCGAAAGTCGGTCTACCCCAAGTCTTTCAACACTCTACACGCTTACCCAGCGTGCTGCGAAATGCTCGCACGCGGACACCGTCGAAGCTGCCTCAGGACAGGCAAGTTCACCGCTCCGGTGCTGCATGAAACTGCAATGGGCCACCTCACCGGCTCGTCCCTGGGGGAAGCAGGCAGTCCCGTCGCCGCGCTGGCGAGGCTCGATTTCGATCCGCCCGGCACGCATTTTTGATGTTGGCAGATCACCGCAAGGAACCACCGCATGACCTGCAAGAAGTGCTCGGAACAGATCGGATTGCCCGCCACCTGGGGCCCGCACGCTCGCCTGGAGCGGCCGAACACCGTACGCACCTCAGGCTATGTCGCGACCGGCAATCAGAAGCTGTACGCCTGCACCGCGTGCGACACCGTGCTGCGCAAGGGCAACAACACCGGCTGGGCGCTCGCCACACGCGCCGTCGCGGTTCCCCGGCCAGCCGTCACCGGCGTTCCCAACTAATCCCTTTTCCTATCGCGAGTTACAGTGCCATGGCATACAAACCACGCGCCGTCGATCTGAAGCTGCGTGAGCAGCGTCTTCGCGACTATCAGACGGCGCAGACCATTTCTTCCTGTTTCCCCGCCCTACAGCATATTTCGCTGGAAGTTCGCTTCACCGGTGCGGACCGCAAAGTGCTCCTCTCGCCCTACAAGCAGCTCTACACCGGCGACATGCAGGCCCACTTCCACCTGCAGTGTCCTTCCAAGGAATGCGAGGGGGGCGGCTTCGACCTGAACAGCGCGGTCACGGCGGCTGCTCGCAGCAGCGCTCGCACCGGGAGCGGGAGTGTGCCGTGCAGCGGCGCGCTGCCGGCCGCCCGTGGGCGGGGCGACCCCTGCCCGGTAAAGCTGAGCTTCGAAATCGAGTGTGTGCCGCACGACGAGACCTGAAGCCGCTGTGAGCCGGCTCAAAGACGGCTCCGCGGGTCTCTGAAGCGTCTACACTATCTTCCCCCTCATTCGGCGAATCACCATGGCCAAGCCCAACTACAATTTCGAGAAGCGCCAGCGCGAGCTGAAGAAAGCAAAAGAGCAGGAAGCCAAGCGGCTCAAGAAGCAGGCGCCGCAGACCCGTGAAACGGACGCTCCGTCGACCAGCGACGAGACCGGTTCGGGGCCGACGGCCAGCTAGCATTGCCGGCGCCGCCGGCCTGAGCGCTGCTCTCATGCATGCTCAAGCCGGCGCGGACATGGCCGGAACCAGCGATTCCGGCCGACGCTGTTCGCCACGTCAGACGTTCGTGGCCTGTTTCCATTCATCTTTTCGCGACCACCGCGCCTCTCCCCGCGCCCGGTGGCTCCGCCGCTGCTGCGCCAGCCTGCCGACGGCGGCCTGAATGCGTTCCTGCACCTGCCGGTAAATCCGATCGACACGGGCATCTGGCGCCACTTGTGATTTGGCGCCATCATCCTGTCCTTATCGGACAGCACCGCCGTGGCAGGAGAACACATGGCGCGTCGAGAATTGCGGGTTCCCGTCCGCTACTACCTGCGCCTGGCCGAGGTACTGGCCCGGCACCGGGTGGATCTCGCCCAGGTGCTGCGCGACCTGCGCCTGCCGGACAGCCTGCTGACCGAGGCGGATGCCACCCTGGACTTTGCGCAGGTCGACAAGCTGATCGGCCATCTGTGCCGCCTCACCGGTCGCAGCGATCTGGGCCATGACCTGGGCAAGCTGCTGAGCGTCAGCACGCACAGCATCGTCGGCTTCGGCATGCTCAGCAGCCCGGACGTCGAACACGCGATGCGTTTCGTCGCGCGCTACTTCCGCCTGGTGATGCCGAGCTTTCGCATGCGCTACCGCAGTGGTGCGGACTTCGGCGAGCTGCACTTCACGCCCGTCGTCGCGATGGGGCACGACTGCCTGCTGTTCCATCTCGAAGCCATCGCGCTGGCGGCGCTGCGCGACGTGCGCGAGCTCGCCGGCGGGCGCACGCCAGCTTGCCGCATGTCCCTGTCGATCCCCAGGCCGGCGCATGCGAAGCGCTACGCGGAGCTGCGCGGCGTCCAGACCGAATTTGGAATGGAGCCCGCGACCGGCGCGCGGCTGCTGTTCGAAGGGGATTTGCGCGACTGCCCGCTGGTGATGGCGGATCCCAATGCGCTGAAGGTCGCCGAGGAGCGCTGTCGCGCACAGGTGGCACACGTCGCCAGCACCCGCCAACTCGCCGACTGGGTCGCGATGACCCTGCGCGAAGTGGGCGAAGGCCTGCCGGGCCTCGCCGAACTGGCGACGACGCTCAACCTCTCGCCGCGCACGCTCAACCGCTACCTGGCACGCGAAGGCACCAACTTCCGCGAGCTCTCCGGGCGCATCCAGCACGAGCTCGCCTGCGAGCGACTGGCCGCCAACTCCATGAGCATCACGCAGGTGGCGTCCTCGCTGGGCTTCGACGATCCGGCCAACTTCACCCGCTCCTTCCGCGACCGCGCCGGTTGTTCGCCGCGTGCGTATCGGCAGAAGTTGGAGAAACAAGGTCGCTGAGTCCTGCGCCAGACTCCTCGCGGAATAGCTACTCAGGGAAATAGAGCGTAGGGTCCGACGACGTGTAACTCCCGCCGCAGTTTTCCCTTCCCCAGGGACGCCTCGTCCGCTCTTGCACGACCTTCCTGGGCTGCAGGAGTGCGGGACATGGCGGGCTCATCAAAAGCACTTTCCTGCTTGCGCCAATGCAAGAGTCCTGCTGTCTGAACCATCGTGATGGGGGTGTTCACATGAAGCTGACTGCGCGTGCTTCGGTCGAGATTCCAAGTCCCCCTGAGCAAGTGTTCGACTTCGCGACCTCGTGCGAAGGCTTTCCGCGCTTCATCTGGGCGTATGGACCGATCCCGGGAATCATCCGCGCCGAGATGCGGGGAGGGCAGCCCCCGCAGGCGGGCGCCGAACGGAGCATCCACATGACCGACGGCAATGTCATCGAAGAGGAATTGCTCGCCTACGATCGCCCGTCACGGCATCGCTATCGTTGGCTCAAGCCGCCGGCCTTTCCCTTTTCGCTGATCGTCCGCACTGCGGAGGGCGATTGGCGCTTCACGGCAGCGAACGGCGGAACGCGCATCGACTGGGACTACAGTTTCGAGCTGACCTCGAGCTTCGCGTGGCCATTCGCGGCATTGCTCATGAGCATCTTCCGGCGCTGGATGCAGCGGACGTTACTGCGCGCGCGCAGCGTGCTCGCAGCGGCTTGAGGCAGGCGCAACGCAGTTCGCGCAAGTACTGGTAGCGGCAGCCGGATCACCGGGCAGTATGTCGGCCGGTGTGGCACACGGCCCAGAAGCGCTGGCCTGCCGCGGACAGCTGGATCGTATGCCGCAGGATCACGGCTCTTTCGTTCCGGTGCGCCTTCGCGAGTTCCACGGCGCGCGTCACGCCGTTATCGGTTTCCAGAATCTCGTAGTTCGAGGTTTGCGCCGGATCCTCTGCGCCCACCTCGATCAATCCCCAGCGCCGCAGGCGTCCGAGGTAGACCGGTGTCATGTCCTTCCACTGGATGCCGGCGATGCGGCCGATGCCCGAGATGTTCTCGGCGACTACGCGGTAAGGCGAGCCCAGCCAGGGGCCTGCGGCGATGCAGAGCATCGGATGCCGGGCGCCGTCGGACAGCGCGGACAGGATCAGCGCCTCGTCGGGAACCAGCGCGCCGAGCACCGAGCGGAAGTACGCGTGCTCGCTCTGTTCCTGTGTCTGGTCTAGCGCGGGGTCGAGCAGGGCCTGGAATGCGCTTGCGAGTTCGTCCGTCAGCGGTGACGGATCATGCCGCGGAAGCCTGGCCGGCTCGGCAACAGCTGATGCGGCTCGGCCATCCGTCAGTCGTGATGCGGGAGCGACCCAGCGCTCCAGCCGATCGAGGCGGCGGTCGATCGCAGAGCGCAGTACATGGGCCAGGTAACGGCGCAGGCCGCCGGGCGGCAAGTCCTCCGCATCGCGGTCTGGCGCGGTCATCGGCGACTCAGTGCAGTCCCCCGAGGTGCAGCATGATCTGCACCTGCAGTTCGCCGACCAGCGCGCCCAGCACCGCGCCCACCGTGATCAGGATCCACTCGTCCTGCTGGAACGCGGGTCGCAGCAGGCCCTCGAACTCCTCCTCGCTCAGCTGTTTCATCTTCTCGCCGAGGTCGTTCTGGATATCCATCGCGTCCGCGGCGTACTGCTCGACGTGCTTCAGTGTTTCCGGCAGGCGCTCGATGATCTTCGCCGCAACCGCATTCTTCATCTCGGTATAGCGCGTGCTGCCGAAGGCGAACACCACCAGCGGCCGCGCCATGCCGGACTGTTCGTCGATGACCTGCTGCACCTGCCGCTGCACCAGCGCGAACAGCTTGTCGGACAGCGGACCACTGAGCACGGCCTCGATGATCGCCGACGGCGTCAGCACTTCCTTGGCGATCAGCCGCCCGTATTCGCTCGCCACTTCCTTGCGGCGCTTGATGAACAGGCCCTGCCAGGTGAACAGGCCGAAGTAGCGCTTCGGCTGCTTGGGCTCGAACACCATGCGCAGCGCGAGCCAGTCGGTGAACCAGCCGGTGAGGCCGCCGAAGATCGGCATCACCCAGGGCGATTGCGTCACCGCCCAGGTCAGCGCCTGGATGCAGCCCAGCGCGAAGCCGAAGTACAGCCCGGAGTTGCGGATGAAGCGGAACTCGCCGGCGCCGACGTCGCGGAAGATGCGGTTCAGCAGCCGCTTGTCCTTGATCAGGTTGGTGACGACCATGTGCTTGAGGTCGAACACCTTGTTGACGTTCTTCTTGACCTCGACCATGAGGTCGGCGATCAGCTTCGGCGCTTCCGACTGCACGCGCGAGACCAGGGCCTTGCGCACGCTGTCCGGTGCCGACTGCCACAGGCCCGGCGCATAGATCGCCGCGACCTCGCGCGTGATGTCCTCGACCGCCTCCATCAGCGGCTTCTCGATCTCCTTGGCGACGCGCGCCGGATCGAGCCGGCCGAACAGTTCCTCGGTCTTGAGCAGCTTCTGCGTCAGCGTGTCCACCGCGATGCCGGCCATGCGCGCCGCGTTGCGCGGGACGATGCCCTGCCAGCCGAAATATGGTTTCTTGCCGACGAATTCGATCGGCTCGAACATCATGTGGATCGCGATGATCTTGGTGAAGTAGCCGATCGCCGCCGCCACGAAGGGCATCGACACGTAGATCATCCAGTTCTGCTGGACGTCGACCACGATCTCGGAAAAGCTCTGCAGTGCCATGCCGGTCCCCTCCTCTTTGACGCCCGGCCCGCACTAGGCAGGCCGGGCGCTCCGATGTTTTTCTGTGTTGCCGGTACGTCGCCGTAATCCTACGCCTGATTCGGCGCCTGGGAACCCCAGCGGGCCAGCAGCTGCTCGCGCTTCGCCGGCAGCAGGTTGGCGCGGCTCAGGTCACCCTGGTGATGCGCGACGACGCGCTGGTCCATCAGCCGGAACCACAGCGGCGGGAAGTAGGCGATCAGGATCATCGAGGCATAGCCCGAGGGCAGCTGCGGGCTCTCCTCGAAGTGGCGCAGGGCCTGGAACGAGCGGGTCGGGTTGGCGTGGTGATCGGAGTGGCGCTGCAGTTGGTACAGCAGCAGGTTGGTGACCACGTGGTTGCTGTTCCAGGAGTGGCGCGGCTGGCAGCGTTCGACGCGGCCATTCTCGTTCTTCAGGCGCAGCAGGCCGTAGTGCTCGAGGTAGTTGACCACTTCCAGCAGCGAGGCGCCGTAGGCCGCCTGCACCACCAGGAACAGCAGCGCGATGGGCCCGAATGCGGCGGTGAGCGCGGCGAACAGGACCACCGTCATCGCCCAGGCCTGCAGCACCTCGTTGTCCTTCGACCACAGGCTCTTGCCGTCACGGGCCAGGCGCGCTTTCTCGATGTTCCAGGCCGAGCGGATGCTGCCGATCACCGTGCGCGGCAGGAAGCCCCAGAAGGTCTCGCCCATCTTCGAGCTCGCCGGATCTTCCGGCGTCGCGACATTCTTGTGATGCCCCTTGTTGTGCTCGACGAAGAAGTGTCCGTAGGCCACCGGCGCCAGCGTGATCTTGGCCAGCCAGCGTTCCAGTGCGCGGGTCTTGTGGCCCAGCTCATGCGCCGTGTTGATGCCGATGCCATTGATCAGGCCGACGGTCACGACCAGGCCCAGCAGTTCCAGCACACCAAGGCCGCCGTTCACGGCCAGCCAGGCGCCGAGGATCGTCACGATGTACTGGCTGGGGATGTAGGCGTAGACCACGCGACCGTAGTAGCGATCACGTTCCAGCTCCGCGACGGCGGACTCCGGCGCGTTGACCCTGTCGTCGCCGATCGCCCAGTCGAGTACCGGCGCCACGCCGTAGAACAGCACTGGCAGCAGCCACAGCAGCAGCGCGGGCGCGCCGGCCATCACCGACAGCACGGCGGCGACGCCGATCAGCGGCAGCGCCGGGCTGAGCAGCCAGAGCCAGCGCTTGCCGTCCTTCCAGGGCGACGGCGCAGCTGAAATCTCGTTCGGGTTGAGCGGTTGCGTGTTCATGGCTTGTAACTCCTCCGGTGGTGCATTCGGACGAGTGCATCGTGCCGCTGCTGCAGCTCCTGAACTTGTTATTTTCCGCCAACAACCTGTGATAATCGGACAAGCGCCACAGGCCTAGCCCGCATTTCTCATAGGGGGATCGAGTGATGGCGCAGGGCGGAGCGTGTTGAACGCCGGGCTGGAGGGCGCGCAATAGCCGTAGCTATTGGGCGACCGAAGCCCCAGTTCAGCGCGGTCCGAACCAGCCAGCGCCGATTCAGCCGGAGAATCCATCCGACAGGCTGTTCGCACGCCAGGCCCTCGAAAGCCCCTCCTCTTCAATCAGGGTGCGGGATTCTCCGGCGACCCTGTGAGAAATGCGGGTTAACCTCGCTGCCGCCGTCGCGGCGCGCCCTCCCCCTACCAGCGATGCTCCAGCTGCAGGCCGACGACGTCGTCGCCGATGATGGGCGCCAGCGAGGTGGTCTTGCCCTCGTCGAAGGGTGTTACCAGGTAGTGCGACACGGTCCACGACAGTGCGGCGGCGGCGGCGATGTCGCGCCAGCGATGATGATCGGTGTCGACGCGCACCCAGGCGACATAACCCGAGGCCAGGTAGGCCGGCACGCCGTATTTCCAGCCATAGCGCTCCGACAGGAAGGCCGCGCCGGAGACGATGAAGGAGGTGTGGCCCGAGGGGAAGCCGTAGGGATGGCCGTTGGGACGCTCGCCCCAGCTGGTCTCGTTGAAGGCGACGCGCGCGGCGGTGTTCAGCACCAGGCTGGTGCCGGTACTCCACAGCCATTGCTCGCGGCCGTCGGGGTCGTGCTTCAGCCAGGTGGTGCCGAGGGCGCCCAGCGGGATCACGCCGGTGAGGATGTCGGCGGCGAGCTCGTCGCTGCTGCCGGCGGCGGCATTGACCGGGTACAGGCCGCCAAGCGCGAGCAGCGCGGCGGCGGCACATTCGAGCGGACGTCTGATCATGGGACTTTCTCCTTTGGAATTTGTCAGGGTGCCGGCGCCACATCCGACCTGCGCCAGTCGACCGCACCGAAGCGCTTGTGGCCGAGGTAGGTGTAGCCGAGGTTGACCGCGTTGACGGTCTGCTGGGTGTCGCCGATGGCGTCGTAGTGCGCGTCGCGATGCGAGATGACGTAGCGCAGGGTCAGGCCGTGCAGGTCCCAGACCCGCAGGGTCAGCGCGACATCGCCGCGGGCGATGTTCTCGAAGCCGTTCTCCTCGGAGGCGCGGTCGGTGATGTAGTAGTCACGGCCGGTGGCTTCCAGCAGCAGGCGGTCGCCGACGATCACGCGGAAGGCCAGCAGGCCCTGCGGGGTGAGGCCGCGGTGGTAATCGCGATCGCCGGTGCCATTGATCACGCCGCCGGAGGCGTAGCCGGCACCGAGCAGCGCGGTGCCCTGCAGTGCGACGTTCTCCGAGGCCCACCACTGGCCGGTGGTACCGAGCGCCACGCCCGTGCTCGAGACACGGAAGATCTGCGGCGCGATGTAGTCGTAGGTGCCGTACAGACCCCAGATGCCGCGGTAGTTTTCGCCGGTACCGTAGGGCCTTCCATACAGCAGGCCGCGGCTGATGACGCTCTCCAGTGCATTGCCGGTGGCGGCGGCGATCTGGAAGTTGAAGTAATCGAAGGGCCGGTTGTAGGTATAGCCGGGCTTGCCCGGCAGGCCGTAGGCGACGTTGAAATCCGCGCTCACCTCGCCGCGATCGTAGTCCTGCGAGATCGCCGCCTCGGTCATGGTCGGATCGCGGCGGCGGTTGACGTTGGAGCGGACATCGGCATTGAGCGTCATGCCGACCTGCGCGGCCGTGTGCACCGCCGGATCGTGGCTGCGGAACACGCCGTCGAAGCGCTTGCCGTAGGCCCAGCGGTTGAAGCCCAGCGAGGGCGAGATCGCTGCCGCGCCCCATTCGCGCCAGGCGCTGGGGCGGCTGCTGCTGCCACTCTCCAGCAGCAGGCTGGCCAGGCGGAACAGCGGCTCGCCGAGGAAGCTGCCGCCGAAGCCGGTGGTGATCTGGTCGTTGACCGAGGGTGGCGTGGTCTCGCCGGTGATCTCCCAGAACGCGCTGCCGAGCAGGGTGTAGGCCGAGGACTCCCAGTAGCCGAGGCCGGCCGAGCGGGCAAAGCCGTGGTACATCGAGCCTTGGTAGGGATGCCCGATCTGGTTCACGGTGAAGCCGTCGTCGTCGTAGACCCAGCCGCCGGTGGCGTTTTCCTCGATCGAGTCCCAGGTGACGTCGAAGTCCTGCGAGTCCTTGAAGTACGCGCGGTCGAACAGGTTCAGCAGGACATCGAAGGCGACGATGTCGGCCGCCGGCACCCACCAGCTGCGGCCCTCGCCCCTGCCCCAGTCCAGCACCGGCGCCGGCGGCTCGTTGTTGAATGCGGTGGGCGCGACCTCCTGGGCCGCGGGATCGAGTTCTTCTGCTGCGAAGGCGGGTGTCGCCGCCGAGTACAGCAGCAGAAAGGCACTGATCTTCCGTGATCGTGTCCGCATCGCGCGTCTCCGGCACCTCTCCCCCGCTCGTCCCTGAGCCGGGCATATCCGACAGACAGCAGCTTTCGGGCAAAGTGCCGGGTTCCGCCTTTGCGGCCACCGGCCGGGGTGCTAACGTCCGGCCACACCCTCTCCCGGAGAATGCTGCATGGGCTGGATTCCGCTGATTCTGGTAGTGCTGCTGATCGTCTTCGTCATCGCCATCTACAACGGCCTGGTGACGGCGCGCAACGGCTACAAGAACGCCTTCTCGCAGATCGACGTGCAGCTGCAGCGGCGCTATGACCTGATCCCCAACCTGGTCGAGACCGCCAAGGGCTACCTCAAGCATGAGCGCGAGACCCTGGAGGCGGTGATCTCCGCACGCAACCAGGCGGTGTCGGGCCTCAAGGCCGCGCAGGCCAACCCGGGTGATCCGCAGGCGATGCAGCAGCTGCAGGGTGCCGAGGGCATGCTCACCGGCGCGATGTCGCGCTTCATGGCGCTGGCCGAGGCCTACCCGGACCTCAAGGCCAACCAGAACATGATGCAGCTGACCGAGGAACTCAGCTCCACCGAGAACCGCGTCGCCTTCGCCCGCCAGGCCTACAACGACGCGGTGATGGGCTACAACAACAAGCGCGAGGTCTTCCCCAACAACCTGATCGCCGGCAGCTTCGGCTTCACCGTGGCGCAGATGCTGCAGCTGGAATCGCCGGAAGCGCGCGTCGCGCCGAAGGTAACATTCACCTGAGCAATTCCCGTGGGAGCGGCTTCAGCCGCGATGGGCCGGTCGGCATGATGACCTCGCTATCGCGGCTGAAGCCGCTCCCACGGAGAAACCATCGCCCATGAACTTCTTCGAGCACCAGGCCCAGGCGCGGCGCAACTCGCAGCGCCTGGTGCTGATGTTCCTGCTGGCGGTGGCCGCGGTCGTCGGCGGCCTCATGGCGTTGGTGCTGCTGATTTTGCGCCTGGGCACCGAGGGCGATCCGCAGCCGTTGGGCGCCTTCGCTGCCGCCAACGTCGAGGTGCTGGGCTGGACCGCGATGGCCACCGTGCTGGTGATCGGCCTGGCCTCGCTGTTCAAGACGCTGTCGCTGGGCAGCGGCGGCTCCAATGTCGCGCTCGGCCTCGGCGGCGAGGCAGTGCCACCGGAGACCCGCGATCCGAAGCTGCGCCGCCTGCGCAATGTCGTCGAGGAAATGGCGATCGCCTCCGGCGTGCCGGTGCCGGCGATCTACTGGCTGCCGCAGGAGGCCGGCATCAACGCCTTCGCCGCCGGCTACACGCCTGCGGATGCCGCCGTCGCCGTCACCCGCGGCGCGCTCGACAAGCTGACGCGCGACGAGCTGCAGGGCGTGATCGGCCATGAGTTCAGCCATATCCTCAACGGCGACATGCGGCTCAACATCCGCATGATGGGCCTGCTGTTCGGCATCCTGGTGATCGCCATCGCCGGCCGCAAGCTGATGCGCCTGTCGCTGGAAGCCGACGATGCGCGCGCCGTCGCCGCTGGCGTCGCCGGCGGACTGGCGATGACCCTGGTCGGCTACATCGGCTATTTCTTCGGCCAGCTGATCCGCGCCGGCGTGTCGCGCCATCGCGAATACCTCGCCGACGCCTCGGCGGTGCAGTTCACCCGACAGACCCAGGGCATCGCCGGTGCGCTGAAGAAGCTCGCCGGCGTCGACAAGGGCGCCAAGCTCGACAATGCCGGCCGCGAGGACGTCAGCCACATGCTGTTCGGCGACGGCATCGGCTACAGCGCACTGTTCGCCACGCATCCGCCGCTGGTGGAGCGCATCCGCCAGCTCGATCCAGGCTTCGTACCATCGAGCCTGAAGGCGATGGCCGCAGCCTGGAACGATCCCGGCTTCTCGGTGATGGACGACGATGTGCCCGGCAGCGCGGTATCCGCACTGGCCGCGCCGGAATCGGAGATCGCGTTTCCGGCCGGCGGCATCGGCCGCCAGGTCGGCACCCCCACCGATGGCGACCTGCAGCTCGCCGCCATCGTGCTCGACTCGCTGCCGTTGCCGCTCTGCACACTGGCCCGCGACCCCGCTGCCGCGCCGCGGCTGGTCTGCGCGCTGCTGCTCGACACCGATCCGGCGATGCGCCCGCCGCAGTTCGAGGCGATCGCCGGCGACCAGGGCGCAGCCTTCCGCGACGCGGTGCTAAAGATCGCCCCGCAACTGGAATCGCTGCATCCCTCGCAGCGCCTGCCGCTGGCCTCGCTGGCCTTCCCCGCGCTGCGCCGCCTGCCACCAGCCGAGATCACGCGGCTGCTGCGCAGTATCGGCCGCCTGGTGCAGGCCGATGGCCGCATCAGCCTGTTCGAATACTGCCTCGGACGGCTGCTGCGCCAGCAGCTCGGCGACCTGCTGCAACCGGCGGCGGCAAGGCCGATCGGCAGCGTCGCGCTGGACCGGCTGCAGGCGCCGATCCGCGTGGTGTTCACGGCACTGGCGCAGCACGGCCACGCCAGCGAACGCGAGGCCCGCGCCGCCTTCCTCGCCGGCGTGCACACACTGCTGCCACGCGCGACGCTGGCCTACGAGCCCGCCAGCGACTGGCATGGCCCGCTGGACCGTGCGCTGCTGCAACTGGAAACGCTGGCGCCGATGGCCAAGGAGCTGCTGCTCGAAGGCCTGGTGAAAGTGCTGGGCCACGATGGCCGTGTCAGCGTTGCCGAGGCTGAGTTGCTGCGCGTAATCTGCGGCGCGCTGCGCTGCCCGCTGCCGCCGGCCGTGGGCGAAGCCGCTCCGACGACCTGATCCGGAAAATCACCATGTCCCTGCACTTCCGTCCGGCGACGCCGGCCGACACCGCCGCCGCCGTGCCGCTGATCCACAGCGCCGGCCCCGAGGCCTTCGAGTACGGCTACAGCTACGCCGGCCGCAGCGCACGCGACTTCCTCGCCCACACGTTTGCGGACGGCAGCGGTCTGTTCGGCTGCAACATCCACACGGTGGCGGAGCTCGATGGCCGGGTGGTCGGCATCGGTTCCTTCTACAGTGGCCAGGAGTACGGCGCGCTGACGCAGCGCCTGTTGCTGCAGATGCTGCGTTTCTATCCGCTGACGGCGATGCCGCAACTGGTGAAGCGCAGCCTGCAGCTCGGCAAGATGTCGCCGGCGCCCTCGCGGCGCACGCACTTCGTCGCCAACTTCGGCGTGCGCCCAGAGCTGCGCAGCCAGGGCATCGGCGCCGCGTTGCTGCACCACCAGCGGCAGGTCGGCCGCCAGCTGGGGCGCATCAAGTTCGCACTGGACGTGTCGGTGGCCAATCCGCGCGGCCAGGCCCTGTACGAACGCCTGGGCATGATGGTGGTCCGCGAGCAACGCTTTCCCGGGCCGGCCGGCGCAGTGCCGGATGCGCGGCGGATGGAAATGTCGCTGGCACCGGGCGATATCCCTTAATCCTGCAAGAAAGCAGTTGAGCCACGGATTACACGGATCTACACGGATCTACACGGATAAAAGCACTGATCCACAGGATGTTTCCCGCCGACTGCGCGCAGCATACGGGTGACGGACGGTGGATTCGCAAACGATTGATCTTGATCCGTGTTCATCCGTGTAATCCGTGGCAAACAAGTTTTTTGGGTTCATCGACGGAGCCAGCCATGCTCAACCGCGAACAGGCACAACACTTCGCCGCCGAGTGGATCGCGGCCTGGAACAGCCACGACCTCGATCGCATCCTGTCGCACTATGCCGAGGACTTCGAGTTCCACTCGCCTTTCATCGCGCAGATCGCCGGCGAACCCAGCGGCCGGCTGCAGGGCAAGGCCGCCGTCGGCGCCTACTGGAGCAAGGCGCTGGCGCGGCTGACGACGCTGCACTTCACGCTCGACACGGTGCTGTGGGGCGTGCAGAGCCTGGTGATCCACTATCGCCGGCACGATGGCCGCAGCGCCTCGGAGTGGTTCGAGTTCGGCGCGGACGGCAAGGTCATCCGCTCGGCGGCGCACTATGCCGACTGAAGCCCTCGGCATCCGCCAGGCCACGGTCGAGGACCTCGACCAGCTGGTGCCGCTGTTCGACGGCTACCGCCAGTTCTACGGCCAGGCCTCCGACCCGGTGCTGGCACGCGCCTTCCTGCTCGATCGGTTCCGGCACCAGCAATCGGTGGTGTTCATGGCCTTCGACACGGCAGGCGCGGCCTGCGGCTTCACCCAGCTGTATCCGAGCTTCTCGTCGGTGCGCATGAGCCGCAGCTACATCCTCAACGACCTGTTCGTCCTGCCCGCCGCAAGGCGCCAGCGCGTCGCGGCGCTGCTGCTGGCGCAGGCCGCGCAGTTCGGCCGCGCCGTGGGCGCGGTGCGGCTGACCCTGGCCACCGCGCTCGACAATGCGCCGGCGCAGCGGCTGTACGAGGCCGAGGGCTGGAAGCGCGACGAAACCTTCTGCTACTACAACCTGACGCTTCAGGGTCTGACGAGCTGAATGAATGCAGCAGGTTCGGCCTGCTCTCCCTGTCGTTCCCGATCCCCGCATCAACCCGCCGCCGGCCCGCTGCCGGCCATGGGGGAACGGGCGCAGGCCCGAAAAAGGCCGCCGCCCATGAGTGGGCTGCCGCACGGACCGGACTTTTCGCAGCAACTATCTTCCCGGCGTTGGTCATGACGAGGGTGTCAAAGCGACCCGCCTCGCGGTCCGCCACGCGAGAAAGAAAACATGTTCACGTCCCCCCACCTTCAAGCGGATGACTTCTTCAACAAGGAATTCTCCGATCCGTCCGGGATCGCGCTCGCCGTGCCTCAGGATGTTCTCCATGCAGGGGCCGCGCATCAGGCCGCCGGCGTCGCTCCGCCGGCGGACATGGTTCCGCCTTCGGACTTCGCTGCCGTTCTGCACAGCGTCCAGGGCTTCTTAAACGCATTGGCGGATCCGCAGATCATTTTCGCAGCCTCGATCGCGGTCGCGATCCTTACCCTGCTGGGCGTCTACCTCTCCAGGCTGTTGAGAACGAGCAGGCCGGCAGTTGCAGGCCTGACGTAGTCCATTTCCTCCATGCGCAGAGCCACGCCCTCCGCTCGGCTGGTGGCCGTGGATTTCAACACGGATACCTTGAGCGGTCGCTTGCATGAGAGCGGCTATGATCCGCATCTGCGAACCATGTTTATCTGGAAGGGGTATCCATGTATCTGGCCCCGACCGCCGTCGACGACACCCCGGCGTTCGTGGCGAGTTGTTCAGGTCCGGGCAGCTCGATCATTTTTGACTATACGCATCCATCAGTGATCGACGGCGCCTGTCCCAGGCGAGAAGCCACGATGTGGCGGAATTCCGTGAAGCGGATGGGTGATGGCCTATTGTTCGGAATTGAGGAGGGAACCATTGACGCATTCCTGAGTCAGCGCGGATTTGCCGTCGCAAGAAACGCCAACCACGAGTTCCTGAAGCAACGCTACTTCACAGGCGTAAACAAGACGCGTGCGATTACTCCGATCATCGAGATTGTTCACGCGTTGATCAGGCCAAAGAGCTAGTTGCGGCTCCATGATCAAGGAGGCTGAGGGCATGGCCCCCAACAGGTTCAAGCCGATGGCCCCGGCGGGTCCGCGGCTTGACCCGGGCTACCGGAAAGGAAGGCCCGCCGGGACTAGTGAAGTAGACCGACCACGCCCACCACGATCAGGTAGACCGCAATTACGTAGTTCAGAATCTTCGGCATCGCCAGGATCACGATGCCTGCGACGATAGACAGGATAGGCACAATTTCCAGATGCATGGTCATCACAACGCTCCGGCTTCAGGTCTTCATGATGTTCTTTCCGGCAGGACGGTTCTTGATCAAACCGCGCCCGCCGGGGGCCTTGGCCGCTCGTTTCTTTGCGGCTGTCATTCGTCCACCCCTGGTCTTCTTCATCTGGCCCCTCCTCGTTCACGTATGCCGGTATATGGAGTCTCACGCCGGCATGCCGGCGACACGATGACAGCATATGCATGGCCTTCGTCCATGGTCTGTTGGCCAGCCCACACACATGGCCAGGCCAACAGTCCGAGTCGAAGCGTTTCGCAGGCTCGCCTGGAGGCGCCTGCTGTTGGCCCCACATCTACCGGCTGGAGCAGCGAATGATCGCGAAGGATTGCGTGACCTCCACCTACGGCGTGCAGTGCCCCCGCATCCTCTACGGCACCGCCTGGAAGAAGTCGCAGACGGCAGCCCTGGTGCGCAAGGCGATCCAGCTTGGCTTCCGTGGCATTGATACCGCAGGCCAACCCAGGCACTACCACGAGCCCGGCGTGGGTGCCGGCATCGCCACCTGCCTGCGGGATGGCGTGTTGGGTCGATCCGATCTCTACCTGCAAACCAAGTTCACACCGCTGTCCGGCCAGGATGCGAAGCAGGTTCCGTACGACTCCGAGGCACGTCTCTCCGCGCAGGTCGCGCAGTCATTCGAATCCTCCCTGCGCAATCTGCAGACCCATTACGTCGATTGCTTGGTGCTGCACTCGCCGATGCCCGAGGCGGGGCAACTGAAAGAAGCCTGGCAGGCGATGGAGGCGATCTTCGACGCGGGCGGCGCCCGGCAGCTCGGTATCAGCAACTGCTACGGGCTCGATTACCTGGAGGCGCTATGCCGATCAGCGAGGATCAAGCCAGCGGTGCTGCAGAACCGCTTCCATGCGGAAACCGGCTACGACCGCGGGATGCGCGCGTACTGCCGGCAGCACGACATCATCTACCAGAGCTTCTGGACGCTCACCGCCAATCCCCAGGTGCTGGCGCACGGCTCGCTGACGGGGCTTGCGTCGAAGCATGGACGCACGCCGGCGCAGATCCTCTTCCGCTACCTGACCCAGGAGGGCGTCGTGCCGCTGACGGGAACGACATCGGACGTCCATATGCGACAAGACTTGGAAATCTTCGGGTTCGAATTGACGGACCGCGAGCGCGAGGCGCTGGGCGCGCTGTTCTGAAGGAGCAGCGGCTTGACGGCGGACCGCCGCAGTTGCACATATGGCGCATGCGTACCGACCGCCTCCCCATCTTCCTGCTGCTGGCGCTGCTGTTGCCTGCCTGCGCGTCGCAGCAGACGCTGCGGCCCTTCGTCAGCGACGGCTGCAGCCTGTTCCCGGACAAGGCCCTGATCGGCGATGCCAACTGGTGCGACTGCTGTCTGGTGCATGACCTGGCGTACTGGAAGGGCGGCACCGCAGAGCAGCGGCAGCTGGCGGACCAGCAGTTGCACGACTGCGTCCTCGCCCGCACTGGTAACGCAGCGCTGGCCAAGGCCATGCTCGCTGGCGTGAAGGCGGGCGGTACGCCGCATCTGCCGACCTCGTTCCGCTGGGCCTACGGCTGGCCACGGCAGCGCAACTACGAGCCGCTCCGTCCCGCGGAAGCTGTCGAGGCACAGCAACTGGAGCAGCAGTACCGCACGCAACACCCGGGCTACCAATGCGGCAACTAGGGCCTGTTAACGCTACCGCAATCGCTGTGACGGAGG
>DATILC010000111.1:0-5333 GCA_035476855.1 Solimonas sp.
GCCGCCGACCAGGCTGGCTGCCATGTTGCCGCCGCCAATGAAGGCAATCGTCTGCTGCATCGTCAAGGGGATCCGGCCGGGTGCACCAAAAAGGCAGCGTATGATATTGCACCCCGCCCGCCAACACTATGCGCCTGTGACCCAGAAGAAGCCTGCCGCGGACGTCCAGAAGATCCTCAACAGCTACCGCGCCCGCATCGAGGCGGCACGGGTCTACGACGTGGCCATCGTCTCGCCCCTGGAGGAGGCTCCGAAGCTCTCGGCGCGCCTGGGCAACCGCGTGCTGCTCAAGCGCGAGGACCTGCAGCCGGTCCATTCCTTCAAGCTGCGCGGTGCCTACAACAAGATCGCCAACCTGTCCGACGAGGAGCGCGCCCGCGGCGTCATCACCGCCTCGGCCGGCAACCACGCCCAGGGCGTGGCCCTGGCGGCGAAGCGTCTGGGCCTGATCGCCTGGATCGTGATGCCGCGCACCACGCCCTCAGTGAAGGTCGACTCGGTGCGGGCGCTGGGCGGCAAGGCGATCCTGCATGGCGATGCCTACGACGATGCGCGCGAGCATGCCCTGAAGCTGGCCGAAGAGAAGGGCATGACCATGGTGCATCCCTACGACGATCCGGATGTGATCGCCGGCCAGGGCACCCTGGCGAAGGAGATGTTCGAGCAGTTCCCCGATCCGATCGACGCGGTGTTCGTGCCCGTCGGCGGCGGCGGCCTGCTGGCCGGCGTTGCCGCCTGGGTCAAGAACGTCAGCCCGAAAACGCGGGTGATCGCGGTCGAGCCCGAGGATTCCAACTGCTTCGATGCGGCCTGGAAGGCGGGCCGCCGGGTGACGCTGCCGCAGGTCGGCCTGTTCGCCGACGGCGTCGCGGTCAAGCAGATCGGCGAGGAGCCGTTCCGTGTCGCGCGCCACCTGGTCGACGAGACGATCCTGGTCAGCGTCGACGAGATCAGCGCCGCGATCCGCGACATGTTCTACGAGAAGCGTGCGCTGCCGGAGCCGGCGGGTGCGCTGGCCATTGCCGGCATCAAGCGCTGGGTGCACGAGAAGGGCGCCAGCGGCAAGACGCTGGCGGCGGTCATCTCCGGTGCCAACGTCAATTTCGATCGCCTGCGCCACATTGCCGAGCGCGCCGAACTGGGTGACGAGGCCGAGGCGCTGCTGGCGGTGACCATCCCCGAGAAGCCGGGCAGCTTCAAGCAGTTCCTCAAGCAGATGGGCCGGCGCACGGTCACCGAGTTCAACTACCGCTACGCCTCCGACAAGGAAGCGCACATCTTCGTCGGCGTGAAGCTGACTGAAGGACACGAGGAGCGCGCGGCGCTGATCGCGGGCCTGCGCGAGCATGGCTACCCGGTGGTCGACATGTCCGGCAACGAGATGGCCAAGGTGCACGTGCGCTTCATGGTCGGCGGCCGCAGTGCCGGCGTGGCCGACGAGCGCCTGTTCCGTTTCGAGTTCCCGGAGCGGCCCGGTGCGGCGCTGGACTTCCTGCAGGCGGTGGGCTCGCGCTGGAACATCTCGCTGTTCCACTACCGCAACCACGGCGCTGCCTACGGCCGCGTGCTCTGCGGCCTGCAGGTGCCGAAGAAGGAATGGGCCGACTGCCGCCGCTCGCTCGACGAACTCGGCTACGAGTACGTCGAGGAGAGCGACAACCCGGCCTACAAGCTGTTCCTGGGGACGGATTGAGCGGATTCCTGTGGGAGCGGCTTTAGCCGTGAGGGCGGGGCATCATGACTGCCTTCCTTCGCGGCTAAAGCCGCTCCCACGAAGCTTTCACCCCAGCGACAGCACGTAGTCCCAGTGTTCCTTGCTGACCGGGATCACCGAGAGACGGTTGCCCGCTGCCAGCAGGCGGAAGTTCTTCAGCTGCTTCTCGTGCTCGCGCAGCTGCAGCAGCGTCACCGGCTTCTTCAGCTTGCGCTCGAACTTGACGTCGACCAGCAGCCAGCGCGGTTCTTCCTGCTTCGACTTCGGGTCGTAGTGGTCGGCCTTCGGGTCGAACTGCGTCGGGTCGGGGTAGGCGCGCGAGACGATCTTCATCACGCCGTAGACGCCCGGCACCTCGCAGGAGGAGTGGTAGAAGAAGGCCTTGTCGCCCGGCTGCATGTCGTCGCGGAACATGTTGCGCACCTGGTAGTTGCGCACGCCGTCCCAGGGCGCGGTCTTGTCCGGCTTGGCGGCCAGATCGTCGATCGAGAAGCAGTCGGGTTCGGATTTCATCAGCCAGTAGGCCATCGGGTCCTCAGGGTCTGAAAAGGTGGAGCCGGCGTTCGGTGACGACGGCATCGAGCCGCACGTCCCAGGATTCGGCAGGCAGCGCAACGGCTTGCTGCAGGGCGTAGGCATAGCCGACCAGCCAGGGCTTGCGGAAGCTGCGCCGGAACGCCAGCGCGCGGTCGTAGTAGCCGCCGCCGGCGCCGAGGCGGTGGCCCTGCAGGTCGAAGGCGGTCAGGGGCAGCACCACCAGGTCCATGCGGCGCAGCGTGCGCTGCAGGCGGCGGTTCGCAGGCTCGGCGATGCCGTGCTGGTTGCGGCGCAGCGTCGTGCCCGCAGGCAGGTGCTCGAAGCGCATGCGCGAGCCCTCGAGCATCTTCGGTACGTAGACCTGCTTGCCCTGGGCAAGGCAGAGGCGCTGCAGCGGCGCCGTGTCCAGTTCGCTGCCGCAGGGCAGGTAGATCGCCACGTATCGCGCACGGCGGAAGCACGGTGCCTGCGACAGGCGCAGCGCAATGCGCGCCGCGGCACGGCGACGCTGTGCAGGAGAGAGGGAACTGCGCAGCTGGCGGAATTCACGCCGCAGCTGCGTCTTGGAAGAAGAGGTGTCTCCCGCCAGTGCCGTCATCGGCTTTTGACCTTGAGACAAAGTCTCAAGTGGGCGCCGCGCCGGGCATTGGGCTTCCCACTACGGGGTGGGCTTGCACGCCAGCCACGGGTAAAGCTCCCTGGGTGTTTAAATAGGCTCAAGGGTACCAAGCCAACATCGAACACCGCAGGAGACACCTGGCAGAAGGATACCATCGAATGCCTCTGCGGACGCTCGCGTCGTCGGCTGCGATGCACCGGTCGACGGTCGTTACTCGAGCGCCAGCGTCGAATCGATGTCGAGCGACATCTGACGCAGCCGGGCAACGGCTTCCGGATTGACCTGGCTCACGCCCTCGACGCCTTTGAGTTCAAGCAGTTCGCGCGCAATGTTCAAGGCGGCCATGACCGCGATGCGCTCGGCGCCCAGCGCCTTGCCGCGCTTGCGGATGGTGCTCATGCGCTCGTTGAGGTAGTCGGCGGACTTGACCAGCGCCTCGTGCTCTTCCTCCGGGCAGGCGACGGCGTATTCCTTGCCCATGATGCGCACGGTGACGCTCAGCGGCTCGGCGGGGCTCTTGTCCTTGGGCGTGGGACTCATGACGACTCCTGCTCCGATTCGAGCATGCGCACGCGTTCGACGATGCCCTCGATGCGGCGCCGCAGTTCCGCGTTCAGCGCCAGCAGGCGATCGCGCTCCTGCAGCGCACGCTTCTGCTCCAGCTTGGCCTGGCGATAAGCCGCCAGCAGACGCTGGGTGCGCTCCTCGAGCTGTTGGACTTCTTCTTCGAGCATGACCGGCCGGCTGACGAAATGGGGCGACGGCCTCAAGTATAAGACCGTCGCCCCGGTTTTGAAGAATTGATTACCGGATCAGGATGAACAGCGCCCCGGGGCCGCGTCGCACGTGCAGCAGCAGCTCGGCGGCCTGGGGATTGGCCAGCTTGGAGAAGTCCTCCAGGTCCTGCACCGGACGGCGGTTGACGCCGATGACGATATCGCCCGGACGCAGGCCGGCACGCGCCGCCGGCGAGCGCGGTTCGACCGACTGGACCAGCACGCCGCGGGTGTCACCGGCGGCCTGGCGGGCGGCGTCATCCAGCGGCGAGAAGCTGGCGCCCTTGAGCTGCGGGTGCAGGTTGGCGGTATCGGCGGCGATTTCCTCCTCCTTGCCGATGCTGACGGTGATGTCCTTCGGCTTGCCGTCGCGCAGGATTTTGAGATTGACCTTTTCGCCGATGCGCAGCAGGCCGACGCGATTGCGCAGCTGGGCAAAGTTGTCGACCGGACGGCCATTGGCCTCGAGGATCACGTCCTCCGACTTCAGCCCGGCCTTGTCCGCCGGAGACTTCGGCAGCACGCGGGTGATGACGGCGCCGCGGGTGTTGCTGAGGCCGAAGGCCTTGGCCAGGTCCGGCGTCAGGTCCTGGCCGTTGATGCCGATGCGGCCGCGCTGGATGTCGCCGCTGACGAGCAGCTGGTCCATCACGTTCTTGGCCAGGTTGGTGGGAATGGCGAAGCCGATGCCGATGTTGCCGCCTGAGCGCGACAGGATGTTGCTGGGAATGCCGACCAGCTCGCCGCGCAGGTTGACCAGGGCGCCGCCGGAGTTGCCGGGATTGATCGAGGCGTCGGTCTGGATGAAGTCCTCGTAGCCACCTTCGCTGATGCCGGTCTGGCGCGACAGGCCGGAGACGATGCCCGAGGTGACGGTCTGGCGCAGGCCGAAGGGCGAGCCGATGGCGACGACGAAATCACCGACCTGCAGCTGGTCGGAATCCGCCATCTTCAGTGCGGTGAGGTTGGTCGCCTTGATCTGCAGCACGGCGACGTCGGTGTCCGGATCCTTGCCGATCAGCTTGGCATCGAACTCGCGGTCATCGCTGAGGCGTACGCGGATGCTGTCGGCCTCGGCCACGACGTGGCTGTTGGTGATGACGTAGCCCTTGGCCGCGTCGACGACGACGCCGGAGCCGATCGACTGCGCCTCGCGCTCCTGCTGTTGCGGCTGCTGGCCCTCGGGTACGCCGAAGAAGCGGCGGAAGAAGGGGTCCTGCATCAGCGGATTCTGGATCTCGACCTTGGAGGTCACCGAGATGTTGACCACCGCCGGCATCACCGCCTTGAGCATCGGTGCCAGGGAGGGCACGCCGGACACTGGCGGCACCGCCTGCACCACCGTACCGACCGGCGTCAGCTCGGCCCGCGCCTGCTGCGGCGCGCTGGACATCATCAGGGCGGCGCCGAGGACGGAGGCGGAAACCGCCAGCGGCGCAAAGATCTGGATCACAAGCTTGCGTGACATCGAAAAGTCTCTCGGGAGTGCTGCCAACCGGCAGCGACGCTATGACCGTGCAGAACGCGGCGAGTTTCCTGCCTATTTCAGGCTGAACCGCGGGTTCAGGCTGTAGCGTCCGGTGATTTCTGCGCGGGCCAGCACATGCCCCTCCACGGCCTGGCGCAGCTCCGCGACGCCGAACCTGCCCTCGACCGGGCAGCGTTCGAGATCGGTGGCCAGTAGTTC
>DATILC010000112.1:0-4465 GCA_035476855.1 Solimonas sp.
GGGAAATCTCTCTGGTCACTCTGGCACGCCTGCTCTGCAGCACGACCGACCCTCCGCTTACGACACAGGCGATGCAAGCCCTCTTCTCAAGATTCGCAATATGAAAAACCGGGGAAACGTCAGCCCCAACCCTCTCCCCGCGCGCGGGGAGAGGGAGCAGGGACTGGAGGGAAATCGCTTGTCAGGCCGGCTCGGGAACTGCCGCCTGCACCTGTTCACCAGGCTTCCACCCCTTGATCATCCGCATCAGCTTCGGCGCCTCACGCCCCAGCATCGCCGAGGTCGTCAGCATGCCGCCGACCAGCGCGCCGCCGACGCCCGCGGTGACCACGTCCTGGCCGGTGAGGTAGAGACCCTTGAGCCGCGTCGCCGGCTGCAGCCAGTCCTGTCGGAAGCGCGCCGGGTCATGGTCGAGGCCGTAGATTTCGCCGCGGTCGTAGAGGTGGAACCACTCGGTCGACAGCGGCGTCGCCAGCTCGTGGAAATCCAGCGCGCCTTCAAGCTGCGGCATCTGCTTGTACAGCTCGGCCAGCATGCGTTGCGTCAGCTGCGCCTTGAAGGCCTCGTACTCGCCTCCGCGCTGGTTCCAGGTCGAACCGCGCCACTGCTCGAACCACTCGTAAGGCGCCATCGTGATGACCTGCACCGTGCTGCGGTCCGGGTAGTGCTTGCTCCATTCCGGATCCTTCGCCGAGGGGAAGGATACGTAGAGCAGCGGGAAATCGGCCTCGCGATCCTTCTGGAAACGGTTGACGTTCTGCTCGTGATGCGGCGTCGGGTAGATCCACAGGTTGGTCTTCGGCAGCTTCAGCTCCTGCGCCGTGCCCTTGAAGCCGAGGAACAGGCACAGCGAGGAACCGGAAGGCTTCGCCGCCTTGAGGTCGGCGACATAGCCGAGCGTCTTGCGCGAGGCCTCCGGCAGCAGTTCGCCGAAGGTCATGCGCGCGCCCACCGAACTCACCACGTTGTCGGCGCGCAGTTCCTCGCCGTCCTCCAGCTTCACGCCGACGGCGCGGCCGTTCTCGACCAGGATCTGCTTGACGCGGGCGTAGGTGAAGACCTCGCCACCGCTGGCGCGGATCACCGGCAGGATCGTCTCGGCGATCTTCCATGAGCCGCCGACGGGATAGAAGCCGCCGTTGAAGTAATGCTTGGCGACGGTGGCGTGGATCAGGAAGCTGGCCTGCGCCGGCACCATGCCGTAGTCGCCCCACTGGCCGGTCAGCACGCCGATCAGTTCCTGGTTGGACGTCAGCGACTCCAGCACCTCGCGCACCGTCATCAACGACTCGCGCGGCACCAGCAGCGGGCGCAGGTGGCGGTAGGCCTTGCCCAGCAGCGGCGGCATCGCCTGGCCGGCGAAGAAGGTCTGCGCCGAGCGCGCCACCTTCAGCACCAGCGCGACATAGCGGTCGATCGCCTCGGCCTCGTCGGGGAACTGCTGCTTGAGGCTGGCGGCGAAGTTGTCGCGGCCGGCGACGAAGTCGTAGCTGCGGTCGCCGACGATGATGCGGTCATAGGCCGGGTCCATCGGCGCCCATTGCAGCGCGCCCTCGCTGCAGACGTCGAACAGGCGGCGCAGCATCGTGTTCGGATGGCCGACGTCGCCGATGTAGTGCACGCCGACATCCCACTCGTAGCCGTTGCGCTCGTAGGAATGGGTGAAGCCGCCGGCGGTGTAGTGCTGCTCCAGCACGCAGACGCGGCGGCCGAGCTTGGACAGCAGCGCGGCGGTGCTGAGGCCGCCGATGCCCGAGCCGACGACGATCACGTCGTAGTGCGATTGCGCGCGCCCCTTGCGATAGCGCCGACCGATCCGTTCCATGCTGCCTCTCCACCTATGCAATAAGTTGCATATTTGTACCAGCCGGGCGGAACATATGCAATAGTTTGCATAGCCCTATGGAGATTCCTGCCCTTGTCCCTCAAACACGCGATCCTGGTCCTGCTCGACGCCGAGCCCGGCAGCGGCTCCGACCTGGTGCAGCGCTTCCGCTCCGGCATCGGCCACTTCTGGAACGCCACGCACCAGCAGGTCTACCAGGAGCTCAAGGCCCTGCTGGCCGAGGACCGGGTGGAGTTCGAGGTGGAGGCGCAGGAAACGCGGCCGGAGAAGAAGGTCTACCGCATCACCCGCGGCGGGCGCCGCGAGCTGCGCAGCTGGATGGGCGAGCCGACCAAGCCGCCGCGGGTGCGCGACGCCCTGCTGGTGAAGGTCTTCGGCACCGCCAGCGACCCGGCCGTGATGGTCGCCGAACTGGATCGCCGCCATGCGCTGCATGCGAAGCAGCTGGAGGCCTACCTGGAGCTGGAGCAGCACTGGTTCGCGCAGACCGAGGCGATCCGCCGCCAGTACCGCAACCCCTACCTGACCTTGCGCCGCGGCATCCGCTACGAGCGCGAGATGCTGGACTGGCTGGAGGAGACGAAGCTGCTGCTGCAGGAGGATGCGCTGCCGCAGCGACCGGCGCTGGCCGGCACGGGCGGCAAGGAACGCAAGCACTGATCCGTTGCGCCTGCCCTAGCGGCCTGGCGGCGCAGCATTGCGCAGATCGGCGATTGCAGTCTCGAAGGCCTGCTCCAGCTGTCGCCCGACCACATCCGGCGAGTACGCCGGCAGCGCGGCATAAGCGGCAGCGCGCATGGCCGGCAGGCGCTCGGGAGCGGCCGCGAATCGCTCGAGGGCGTCGGCAAGCGAAGCCGAATCCCCGGGGCGGAACAAGCCGCCGTTGATACCGTCCTCGATCAGTTCGCGCGGGCCACCGACCGCGGCGGCAATCACCGGCGTGCCATGGGCGAAGCCTTCCAGCACCACGATGCCAAAGGGCTCGTCGCGCGAGGGCACGCAGAACAGGTCGATCGCCTCGTAGAAGCGCCCGGCGTCGGCGACCCAGCCGAGGAATTCCACCTGCGACTCCAGGCCCAGCTTGTGGCATAGCCGCTGCAGCCGCTCACGCTCCGGGCCATCGCCACCAACCAGGGCCCGCACGCGCAGGCCGCGATCGAGCGCCAGGCGCAGCCCCTGCAGGAAGACATCGACACCTTTCTTTTCGACCAGCCTTGCAAGTACGCCAATCGTCAGCGGCGCATGCAGCGGTTTCTCCTGTTGCTGCGCGAGCGCCGCGAAACGCGCCGGCAGGATGTTCGGCGCGCGATGGATGCGCCCGGGCGGAAATCCGCGCGCGATGTACAGCCGCTCCATCTCCGCGGTCAACGCAACCAGGTGCGTGGCGCGCAGCAGGCGCGGGCTGGCGTTGTGGGTGATCGCGACCAGCGGCAGCGACGGCGGACGCAGCGGCGCGATGCGGCTGACCGCCTTCGCGCCATGGGCCACGATCAGATCCGGCTGCAGGCTGGCAATCAGGCGGCGCAGGCATCCGCGCAGCGACAGCCGCGCCCAGCCCTGCGCCGGCACGGCGTGCACCTGCAGGCCCTGCTCGCGGCCCTGCGCCAGCCGCGCGAGCTCGGGCTCGCTTTGCGCGGTCGCCGGAATCAGGCAATGCACGGTGTGCCCGCGCGCAGCCAGCATCGCGGCGTGATCGAGGTAAGCGCGTTCCAGTCCTCCCAGACCACGGGAGAACATCACTTGCAGGATGATCATGCAGGCAGGACTACGGCGCGCGCATGCGCCCCATGGCCGGATACGCCAGGCTGCCGAAGTACAGCCATTCGCCCTGCTGCTCGACGCTGGTGATCGGCGCCAGCGCGTCCGGCCCGTCGTACTGCAGGTTCTCCACCACCTTGCCGTCCAGGTCCAGGCCCAGCGCGAAGGCCTGGATCTTCGGCTTGGGCTGGATCGATTCCGGCAGGTGCAGGGCAATCTTGCGCAGCCAGGGTAGCGGCAGCATGCGATCAAGGTCGGCCGAGCGCGGCGCGTAGATCGCCACCCAGATGCGGTCGCTGCCGTTGAAGCTGAGGTTGTCGGGGAAGCCGGGCAGGTTCTCGATCAGGCGATCGATCTTGCCGGCCTTGTCACCCTTCAGCCACAGGCGGCTGACCTGGTAGCGCGCGGTCTCGTCGAACAGCAGGTAGTCCTCGTTCGGACCCAGGGCGACGCCGTTGGGGAAGTACAGGCCATCCGCCAGCACCGCGGTCTCGCCGGTCGTGCGGTCATAGCGCAGCAGGCGGCCGCTGCCGCCATGCTCCAGCACGTCGTGCATCAGTTCATGGATGCCGAAGCGCGCCGAGGCGTCGGAGAAGTACAGCGCATTGCCGTCGGCGGAGATATCGACATCGTCGACGAACCTGAAGGGCTTGCCGCCGGCCGTGGCCGACAGCACTTTGACCTGGCCGTTCTCGACCTGCACCAGACCCTTGTCGGCGTCGGCAACGAACACCTCGCCGGCCGGGCCGATCACCATGCCCAGCGGCCGGCCGCCGGTGTTGCCCAGCACCACCGGCTGCGCCGCACCCGGGTCGAGCCGCACCACGCGGCCATCGAGGTAGCCCGCGTAAAGGCGTCCCT
>DATILC010000113.1:0-2571 GCA_035476855.1 Solimonas sp.
CATCAGGCCGAAGCGCGGACGGCGCTCGTCACGGAACTTGGTCTGGATCTGGTAGTAGTTGACCGGCAGCTGGCGGTAGCTGCGGATGTCCTGGCGCACGTGGTAGGTGATGACCTCCTCGGCGGTCGGCGCGTAGCAGAAGTCGTTCTTGTGGCGATCCTTGAAGCGCAGCATCTCGGCGCCCATCAAGTCCCAGCGCCCGGATTCCTGCCACAGCTCGGCCGGCTGCACCGTCGGCATCAGCACTTCCAGGGCGCCGGCACGGTCCATCTCCTCGCGCACGATGTTCTCGACCTTCTTCAGCACGCGCAGGCCGATCGGCAGCCAGGTGTAGAGACCGGCGCCGAGCTTGCGGATGTAGCCGGCGCGCAGCAGCAGCTGGTGGGAGACGACCTCGGCATCGGCCGGGGTTTCCTTGGCGGTGTGTATGGGAAACCGGGTAAGGCGCATGGGGGCAAAGGCTTGAACTGTTCTTGGGGGGCGAATTGTAGCGGCGCCGCCGCCACGCTGCCGCCCGGCAGTAGGAAATGCGCCCCACCCCGGGCTACCGGCCTTTTGCGGTCATCGCCGCTGCCTACACTGCCCCTCATCAGAAAAACGTAGGGAGTCCCGAATGCGTCTGGCCATGCGCGCCGTCCTGCTCGGCAGCTGCCTGCTGCTGCCGCAGTGCCAGCAGAGCGATCCCGCCGCCACGGCCACCAACCCAGGTCCGGGCCCCGCAACGCCCCCGGCTGCCCCCGAGGGCCGCTGGCTGGCCGGCGACCTGCACGTCCACGACGACCATTCCTCCGACGGCAGCCTGCTGCGCCAGCTCGGCGACGACACGGGACCGGGCAATGTCTCGGTCGCCGACCAGATCGGCCAGGCGGTGCTGAAGGCGCTGGACTTCCTGCCACTGACCGACCACCGCACCTACGACCAGCACTACGACCCGACCTGGGAGTCGGCGCAACTGCTGCTGATCCCCGGCGAGGAGGCTAACGGCAGCCCGCATGCGACCGTGCATGGCGCCACCGACACCATCGTGCAGGGTGCGCAGCCCGAAGGCCTGCCGGACTTCGTGAACCTGCAGTGGAGCATCTGGGACGCGCACAGCCAGGGCGCGGTCTGGGTCACCGCCCACCCTGACGACGGCGAGTTCGACGACGGCCAGCCCAATGCCCGCGCCAGCGCCCAGGGCGTCGACCTGGTCGAGGCCTGGAATCGCGCCAGCGATCCGGACGTGCAGGTCGACTACGCCGAGAACCGCTGGAACGCCGGTTTCCACTTCGGCATCAACGGCGGCAGCGACAACCATTTCCGCGAGCTGTGGGTCTACGGCGGCCCCGGCCGACCGACCACCTCGGTGTTCGCTGCCGACCGCAGCGAGCGCGCCTTGCTGCAGGGCCTGTGGGGCGGCCGCACGCGCATCAGCGAATCGGAGCTGACGCCACAACTGACGCTGGAAGCCGACCTGCAGGGCGACGGGATCTACGAGGCGATCGGCGGCGACGAGCTGGTCGCAGCCACCGGCACCAGGGGCAAGCTGCGCATCGGCGTGCGCAACGGCATCGGCGCAAGCGTGCTGCTGTACCGCTCCCCCGGCCGCAGCGCAGGCGCACTGCAGACCTTCCAGCCAACCTCGCCCAACCAAAGCTACAGCGTCGACATCGAGGTCGGCAGCGAACCGGCCTGGTATCGGCTGGAGGCCCGCGGCCCGGGCCTGCCCGCGGGCATCAACAGTTCCGCGCTGCCCGGTGGCCTGCCCGGCGTGATCGCGGAAATCCCGGAGACACTGCGCGCGCTGAGCTCGCCGATCTTCATCTCCACCGCGCCGGTCGAAGCACGGCCCGAGATTCCCCTGCCCGTCGACGGCGGCAGCGATGACGGCGCGGCGCTGGCGCTGGGTGCGGCGCGGCAGTTCGGCAGCTTCCCGGACCTCGCGGTCGATGGCGGCACGACGCACCTGGCGGCCGAGCTGCACGAGGCCGCGGCGACGCGCGTGGTCTACCGACGCCGCAGTGGCAGCAGCTGGAGCACGCCGGTCAGTCTCGCGCCGGATTCCGCCAGCGCCCGTTTCCCGCGCATCGCCGCGCGCGGCAACGAGGTCTGGGTGGTCTGGCAGGACGAGATCGCCGGCCAGCAACCGCGGCGCCCGGCGATCCGCCTGCGCCATTCCAGCGACGGCGGCCAGAGCTGGCAGCCGATCGAGACGCTGCGCGCGATCGACGGCCGCGCCGAGCATCCGGACATCGCACTGACCCCGGCGGGCGCGCCGCTGCTGGCCTGGCAGGAAATCCGCGCGCAGCAGCCCTTCGATGTCTGGGCGCAGCTGGTCGGTGTCGATGCCGAGCCGCGCAACCTGACGCGAGAGGGCAAGACCGTGCTTGCGGCCCTGCTGGTCGACAGCCGCTCGGCGCGCTACCCGGCCTCGGTGCGGCCGCGCGTTGCCGTCCGCGACGATGGCCTGATGGCCGTGACCTGGCAGGACAACCGCAGCGACCCCGATCCGCTCTGGACCGGCGAAACCGGTCGCGGCGAAGGCACCGATCCGGACAACTGGCAGATCCAGCTGGCGACGCGTGCGGCAGA
>DATILC010000114.1:0-11592 GCA_035476855.1 Solimonas sp.
ACAAGGTCGACGGCATCCGCCTGCTGCCGGCGCGCGAATTCCCCACCGACCGCGAGGGGATCGACACCTTCCGCCGCCGCTACCGCGAGTACTTTCCGGGTGATCCGGCGCGCTCGCGGATCTACTCCGAGGTCAGCCGCAAGCTGATGCCGGGTGGCATCGAGTCCTACCTGCCGCTGTTCTTCGCCGACACCCAGGGCCTGCTCGACTACCTGCCGCCGAACGCCCTGCTGATGCCCGCGGCCGATCTGGATGCCGAGCTGGCAACGGACTGGCAGCAGATCGAGGAGCGTTTCGAGCGCTATCGCGGCGACATCGAGCGGCCGCTGCTGCGGCCTGCCGACCTTTACCTGGCACCGGCCCAGGCGCTGGCCGACCTGGGCGTGCTCCCCTCAGCCAGTGCCGCGCTGCCGGTCGAAGCGCTGCCGACCCATGCCGAAGAGCTGCGGGCCTGGCTCAAGACCGGCAGTGATCGCGTGCTGTTCGTCGCCGAGTCGCCGGGACGCCGCGAGGCGGTGCTGGGCTGGCTCAAACCGCTGGGCATCCTGCCGCGCGAATACCGCGACTGGAGCGAGTTCGCCGCCGACTCCAAGCGCTACGGCATCGTGCTCGGCCCGCTGCAGGATAGCCTGCGCCTGCCGGCAGACGGCCTCGCCATCATCTCCGAGGCGCAGATCTTCGGCTCCCGTGCGCCGACACAGACCCGGCGTGCGCGCGGCAGCAAGGTGCGCGATCCGGAAACCATCCTGCGCGACCTGTCGACGCTGTCGATCGGCGCGCCGGTGGTCCACGTCCAGCAGGGCGTCGGCCGCTACCGCGGCCTGGAGAAACTCGATGCCGGCGGCATCGAGGCCGAGTATCTGGTGATCGAATACGCCGACGGCAAACGCTACGTGCCGGTCGGCTCGCTGTCGCTGATCCATCGCTATACCGGCAGTGAGGAAGACAAGGCGCCGCTGCATGCCATGGGCTCCGACCGCTGGGCCAAGGCGCAGGCCAAGGCCCGCGAGAAAGCCGCCGACGTCGCCGCCGAACTGCTGCAGATCCAGGCACGACGCATGGCCAGGCCCGGCATGGCGCTGGAGTTCGACGAGGCCGACTACGCGCGCTTCTGCGAAAGCTTTCCGTTCACGCCGACGCCGGACCAGAGCAAGGCGATCGACGCCGTGCTCGACGACCTGCGCGCCGAGAAGACCATGGACCGCGTGGTCTGCGGCGACGTCGGCTTCGGCAAGACCGAGGTGGCGCTGCGCGCCTGCTTCGCCGCCGCCCGCGCCGGCCGCCAGGTCTGCATGCTGGCGCCGACCACGCTGCTGGCCGAGCAGCATGCCAAGAACTTCGCCGACCGCTTCGCCGGCTGGCCGATCCGTGTCGTCGGCCTGTCGCGCATGCGCACCGCGAAGGAACAGACCGCGATCCTCAAGGAACTGGAGAGCGGTGCGCTCGACATCGTCATCGGCACCCACCGGCTGCTGCAGACCGATGTGAAGTTCAAAAACCTCGGCCTGGTGGTGATCGACGAGGAGCACCGCTTCGGCGTGCGCCACAAGGAACGCCTGAAGAACCTGCGCGCCGAGGTCGACATGCTGACGCTGACCGCCACGCCGATCCCACGCACGCTCAACATGTCCCTGGCCGGCCTGCGCGACCTCTCCATCATCGCCACGCCGCCGCCCTCGCGCATCGCCATCAAGACCGCGGTGCACGAGTGGAACAACACCCTGGTCTACGAGGCCTGCCTGCGCGAGCTGCGCCGCGGCGGGCAGATCTACATCCTGCACAACGAAGTCGCGGACATCGAGCAGTTCTCGCGCAACATCCAGGAACTGGTGCCCGAAGGGCGCGTGCGCTACGCCCACGGCCAGATGCGCGAGCGCGAGCTGGAACAGGTGATGCTGGATTTCTACCACCAGCGCTTCAACATCCTGGTCTGCACCACCATCATCGAATCCGGCATCGACGTGCCGACCGCCAACACCATCGTCATCGACCGTGCCGATGCCCTCGGCCTGGCGCAGCTGCACCAGCTGCGCGGCCGCGTCGGCCGTTCGCACCACCGCGCCTACGCCTACCTGATGGTGCCGTCCAAGCGTGCGCTGACCGCCGACGCGCAGAAGCGCCTCGATGCGATCGAAACCCTCGGCGACCTCGGGTCCGGCTTCGCGCTGGCGACGCATGACCTCGAGATCCGCGGCGCCGGCGAGCTGCTGGGCGAGGACCAGACCGGCCAGATCGAGGAAGTCGGCTTCACCATGTATGCCGACCTGCTGGCGCGCGCGGTCAAGGCGATCAAGTCCGGCAAGATCGACGACACGCCGTTCGGGCAGGCCGATTGCGAGGTCGACCTCGGCGCCTCAGCGCTGATACCGGACGACTACATCCCCGACGTGCATGCGCGCCTGACGCTGTACAAGCGCATCGCCGAGGCCGCCAGCGACGCGGAGCTGGACGAACTGAAGGTCGAGATGATCGACCGCTTCGGCCTGCTGCCGCAGCCGGCGGAACGGCTGTTCGACGCCACCCGGCTGCGCATCGCGGCGCAGGCGCTGGGCTTTTCGAGGCTGCGTGTCGGCGGGCGCTCGGCGACGCTGGACTTCGGCCCGCAGCCGAAGCTCGATACGGTCAAGCTGATCAAGCTGATCCAGGGCCAGTCCAAGACCTACAAGCTGGAAGGCCAGAAGCGCCTGCACTTCTACGCCAACCTGGAAAAAACCGAGGAACGCGCACCAGCGGTGCTGAAACTGCTGGCGTCGTTGGCCGTCTAGGACCTGAGGCCCTAGCCGCGTAGCAGCTCGTCGAAGGGCCGCGGCATGGCGATGGCATGGCCCTGCACCCAGTCGACGCCCATGGCATGCAGCGGCGCGATCAGGCTGGCGTCCTCGACGTGCTCGGCAATGGTCTTCAGGCCCATGTCGTGACCGATGCGGTTGATCGCCTCGACCATGCCGCGGTCCAGGCGATTGGCCAGCATGGTGCGGACGAAGCTGCCCTCGATCTTGATGAAGTGCACCGGCAGGTTGCGCAGGTATGAAAACGAGGCCATGCCCGAGCCGAAATCATCGAGCGCAAAACGGCAGCCGATCCCGGACAGTTTCTCGATGAAGCGCCTGGCCTCGGTCAGGTGCGAGATCGCCGCGGTTTCGGTGATCTCGAAGCAGACCTGCTCGGGCGCGACGCCATAGGTATCGAAGCGCGAGATCACGTAGTTGAGGAACTTCTCGTCGCTGAGCGACAGGCCGGAGATGTTGATGCCGTACATCACGCCATCGGCGCCGCGCCTTGCAATGCCTGACAACGCCGCCTGCACCACCCAGCGGTCGATGGAGGTCATCAGGTAGTAGCGTTCGGCCGCGGCGATGAACTCGGCCGGAGGCTGCAGCTCGCCGTTGTCGCCGCGCATGCGCACCAGCAGTTCGCGGTAGACCACGTCCTGCGGCGAGGCGGTACGCACCACGTCCTCGTAGTGCAGCGTGAACAGGTTGCGGTCGAGCGCCTCGCCGATCTTGCTGACCAGGCTCATCTGGCTGTGGCGACGCGCCGACTCGTCGTCGGCGGCAGCCACGCGGATGCGGTCGCGACCGCTGTCCTTGGCGGCGTAGCAGGCGGAATCCGCCAGCGACAGCACGCGTGCCGTGCCGCTGCTGTAGGCATTGATTTCGACCACCCCCATGCTGGCGGTGGTGTTGAGATTCTGCCCTTCCCAGAGGAAGCGGTTGCGGCGGGCGGCGTCGAGCAGCCCCTCCAGCAGCGGCATGCCCTGTTCCAGCGTGCTGTCTTCCAGCAGCACACCGAACTCGTCGCCACCGAGGCGCGCCAGCGCATCCTCGGGCCGCAGCGACCCGCGGAACACACCGGCCACCTGGCGCAGCATCTCGTCGCCGGCGAAGTGGCCGTGGACGTCGTTGACCACCTTGAACTGGTCGAGGTCGATGTAGCACAGCAGGTGCCGGCCGCCACTGCGGCGTGCCTCCAGCAGTGCGCTGTTGATGCGGCGTTCGAACTCGTCGCGGTTGAGCAGTCCGGTGATCGGATCATGCGAGGTGCGATAGGCCAGCTCCTCGGACAGCAGGCTGATCTGCGTGCAGTCCTCGAACACCAGCAGAGCACCTTCTATGCGGCCATCCGCTGCCGGCAGTGCCGACACCGAGCAACGCAGGTTGAGGCGACGGCCGTCGCGCGCCACCAGTACCCGGTCGGAATTTTGCGGCGGGCCCACCCGCCCCTCGCGCAGGCAGATGGTGACCGGGCTGCGATCGAACGCGCCGCTGCTACCGCCAACCAGGCGTAGCACGCGCTCATGCAACTGGCCCATGGCCTCGGCGCGCGACCAGCCGGTGAGCCGCTCGGCGGCGGCATTCATCTCGATGATCAGCCCCTGGGCATCGGTGGCGATCAGACCCTCGCGCATCAGCGACAGGCCGATGCTCATGCGATTCGACATGCGCCCCAGTGCCTGGCGCAGCTTTTCCTGGTCCGCTGCGTAATGCAGCTCGGCGACGAAGGAAACCTCCGTGCCGGCCGGACGCATCAGGCACAGGCGCAGCGGCAGGAATCGCGTACCGATGCTCAGCTCGACATCCAGCTCGCGACGGCTGTCGACGGGCATTTCCTGCAGCGCCGCCAGCACACGGGGGCCGTCGCCTGCACCGAACAGTTCCGGCAGGCGACGGCCGGTGATCGCGGGCTGCAACTGCTCCAGCATGCGCTCCAGCGCCGGATTGGCCGCGCGCACCTGGAAGCCGGCGTCGATCAATGCCATCGGCAACGAGGACAGCTGGAACACCGAAAGCACGAACTCACGCCGTGGGTCGGGCATCGGCACCGGTTCGCGTACACCCACCTGGGCCATCTCTACGCGCCGGTGCATGCTGGGGGCCAGCGCCTGCAGCGAGAACAGGTCATCCTGCAGCAGCGCCGCCTCGCCGTTGCCGATCAGCAGCAGGCCACCCGGCTGCAGGGTGGCATGCAGGTTCTCCAGCAGGCGGCGCTGCAGCGCCAGCTCCAGGTAGCGCAGCAGGTTGCGACAGCTGATCAGGTCGATGCCGGTCAGCGGCGGCACGCCCAGCACGTCGTGCTGCAGGAACAGGCAGTGGCGCGACAGCGACTCGGCCACCTGGAAGCCATCGTCGATGGCCGCGCCGAGATAGCGCTGACGCAACTCCGTCGGCAGGCGCAGTGCCGCCTCACGCGGAAAGTGTCCACTGCGCGCGTGTTCCAGGGCCTCGGCATCGACATCGGTGCCGAACACCAGGAAGTCCGGCGCGAGGCCACGCTCGGCCATTGCCTCGGCAACCAGCATCGCCAGCGAGTAGACCTCCTCGCCGCTGCCGCAGGCGGGCACCCACAGCTGGGGCCGCGATGTGCGGTCCAGCAGCTGCGGAATCTGCGCCACCAGCGCGGCATAGACTTCCGGATCGCGGAACACCGAGGTCGGCGGCGTCAGCAGCTCGCGCACCAGCGTCGCCAGCTCGGAGGGATCACGCTCCAGCAGGGCGGTATAGGCATGGATGTCATGCAGGCCCAGACGGTGCATGCGGCGCAGCATGCGGCGCTGCACGCTGGAGCGGCGGAAGCGCTCGATGTCGACGCCGGCGTTTTCGCTCAGCAACTCGGCCAGCCGGGCATAGGCAGGGTCGCTGCCGCCGGTATCGGCGACCCTGTGCTCAGCGGATAGGCGGCGTTTGGCGTCCACGGCTTACACTGCAATGTGTCCATGGAGAATAGCGTATGAACAAGACGCAATGGGCTGCAGGCCTGATCTTTGCCGCCCTGCTGCTCAGCGCCTGCCGATCGGTACCGCTGGCGACCAGCGCCGCGATCCCCGAGGGCTGCAGCCGCGCCACCGCCCTGCCCGCGGCACCCCTGCGCTACTCCGCCGCCCGCGCCGAGGCGGGCGGCCTGGCCGGTGCCGGCACGATCCGGGTGGAACGCACGCTGGCCCAGCTCAGCGACTGGCATGAGCTGGGTGGCGGCTGGTCGCTGCTGAACGTGGCGATCGAGGTCAGGGATGCAAATAGCCTGTCGCTGCACCTGGCCGGCCTGAAACTGCCGCCGCGCACCGAGCTGTGGTTCTGCTCGGCCGACCGTCGCAGCCGCCAGGGCCCCTATCGCGATGCCGCCGGCGGCGAGCTATGGACCCCGGTGGTGCCGGGTGGCAATGCCCTGCTCGAAGTGGTGGTTCCCGACGCCGGTCGCCACGACCTGGCCGGGCAACTGCGCGAGCTCTACGTCGGCCGCTAGGGCCTGTCACCCATTCCCCGATCGCTGCGACGGAGGTCGCTTTGGCGCAGGGCTATGTCCCGAGGCGCGCGGTGTACTCGAAGTACATAAGCGACTCGGGACGCCGCCCTGCGTCAAAGCGGCCCCGCCCTTCGGGTGCCCCCGTCTTCGCCTGGAGGCGCCTACTGTTGGTGCGGCCATGCTGCGTTGCTCGTCGGTTATTGGGGCCCACCCAACGCCCTCCTCGCGCCTAGCCTGGCCGCAAATACGGGGGCATCGCAGCGACCGGGGAATGGGTGACAGGCCCTAGGCGCCCAGTTGCGGCAGCGCCTGCGCGAGGATCGCGCGTACGCCGGCCATGCCGTTCTCGATCGACTGGTGGATCTCGGCGTGAATGTCGCCGAGGCCCATCACCCCGGCGCCCCAGTTCACCGATACGGCGAGGCAGGCGTAGTCCATCTTCAGTTCGCGTGCCAGCGCCGCCTCCGGCATGCCGGTCATGCCAACCATGTCGCAGCCGTCGCGCTGCATGCGGCGAATCTCGGCAGTGGACTCCAGCCGCGGCCCCTGGGTGACGCCATGCACGCCATCCGGGCCGAGGGCAACACCCGCCGTCTGCGCCGACGCGATCAGCGTCTGGCGCAGGCGCGTCGAGTAGGGTTCGGTGAACTCGACATGCTGCAGGCCGAAGTCGCTGCGGCCGTCCGAGTAGCTGTGCTCGCGGCCCCAGGTGTAGTCGATGATGTCGTGCGGCACCGCCAGCTTGCCCGGTGCGAACCAGGAGGCGATAGCACCGACCGCGGCGATGGCGACGATGTCCTGCACCCCGGCTTCACGCAGGGCCCAGAGATTGGCGCGGTAGTTGATCGCATGCGGCGGCAGCTTGTGGCCCTCGCCGTGGCGCGCCAGGAAGATCGCGCGGGTGCCGTAGACGCGGCCCTCCAGCAGCGGCGCGCTGGGCGGGCCGTAGGGCGTCGACAGCTCGATGCGACGCTCGATTTCCAGGCCCGGCCACTGGTTCATGCCGGTGCCGCCGATGACTGCGATCTTCGTGGTCATTACAGGTTCTTCACGGCGTAGATGGCCGGCAGCTGCCGCCAGTATTCCTTGTAGTCCATGCCGCAGCCGAAGACGTAGCGGTCCACCACCTGCAGGCCTACGAACTCGGCATGCGCGCCGGCGGCGCGCCGGTCGTGCAGCTTCTCGGCCAGCACCGCCACCTTGAGGCTGGCCGGCATGAATTCCACCAGCGCCTTGCGGATCGCCAGCAGGGTGTGGCCCTCGTCGAGGATGTCGTCGATCACCAGCACGTGGCGGCCCTTCAGTTCGCGGTCGGGCTGGCGCTTCCACAGCAGGCCGCCGCCCTGGGTGGCGCCGCGGTAGCGCGTCGCATGCAGGTAGTCGATCTCGAAGGGGAAATCGAGGCGCTGGGTGATTTCCGAAGTCGGGTGCAGGCCGCCGATCATGGTGCAGAGGATCAGCGGGTTGCTGGCGACATACTCTGCGCGGATCGCCGCAGCGAGACGATCGTAGGCGGCACGCACGGCCGCGGCATCGTGCAGGCAATCGGCCTCGGCGAAGACCTGGTTCGCGTGGTCGACGGTGGTGCTCATAGCGGCGCGAACAGCGTGGAGGGGCCCCATGCACCGCATGGGGATCCTAGCGTCGTGAGTCGGCGCCGCCATGAGGACGGCGCAACGGGGGACATCGAGACAAGAAGGAATGGCCTCATGGCGTCACCGGCTTGCGATAGAGCTTCTTCAGTCGGTCACTGGCAGTCTTCGAGGGCTGCACATCCTTCAGCGCGTCGAGCAGCGCGACCGCGGCAGCGCGGTCATTGCACACCGGCAGCATGTCGCAGCCCGCATCCAGCGCCAGGCGTGCACGCTCCTCCATGCTGCCGATGGCGGCGGCGCCGTTCATCGACAGGTCGTCGCAGAACAGCGCGCCCTTGAAGCCCAGTTCCTTGCGCAGGATGGTCTTGATCCACTTGGTCGACAGCGAGGCCGGCGTCTGGTCCACCGCCGGGTAGCGGATGTGCGCCATCATCAGCGACTCCACACCCTCGTCGATCAGCAGCTTGAACGGCACCAGGTCGGTGGTACGGATCTCTTCCTCGCTGCGGCGGTCGACCGGCAGTTCCAGGTGCGAGTCGGCGGCGACGGCACCGTGGCCCGGGAAGTGCTTGCCGGTGGCGGCGAGGCCCACGGCATTGAGGCCGCTGCGGAAGGCACGCGCCAGTCGCACGATGGTGTCGGTGTCGCGGGCAAAGGCACGGTCGCCAATGATGGCGCTGAGGCCGCAGTCGCGATCCAGCACCGGCGCGAAGCACAGGTCGATGCCATAGCTGGCGATCTCGCGGCCGATGGTCTGGGCATGCTCGCGCGCATCGACGCAGGCACGCTCGGCATCCTCGGTGAACAGCTTGCCCAGCGTGCCCATCGCCGGGATGCGCGAGAAGCCGACGCGGAAGCGCTGCACGCGCCCACCCTCGTGGTCCACCGCCAGCAGCAGGCGCGGCTTCTTGATCGCGAGGATGCCGTCGCACAGCGACTTGAGCTGCTCGGGGTCGCGGTAGTTGCGGGTGAACAGGATCACGCCGCCGACCAGCGGATGCGCCAGCACCTCGCGGTCCTCGGCGGTCAGCTCCTGCCCGGGGACGTCCAGCATCAAAGGGCCGATCAGGTTCTTGCTTGCGGTTGGCATGCTGCGCTTACTCGTGGAGTTCAACTTCGGTACCGGCGGAGACCATATCGAACAGCTCGATGATGTCTTCGTTGCGCATGCGCACGCAGCCATGCGAGCCGGGGCGACCCAGCTCGGTGGTCGGCGGCGTGCCGTGCAGGTAGATGTAGCGGCGGAAGGTGTCGACGCAGCCGAGGCGGTTGCGGCCACGCTCGGTACCCGACAGCCACAGGATGCGGGTCAGAATCCAGTCGCGCTTCGGCAAGCGTTGCTGCGCCTCGGCGGTCCACTGCTCGCCGTGGTAGCGGCGGCGGATGAACACCGCGTTGGCCGGGGCACCGGCGCCGACCTTGGCGCGCACGTAGTGCCGACCGCGCGGCGTGCAGCCGCTGCCCTGGATCTCGCCCACGCCGTTGGCGCCGGTCGACACCGGGTACTCGCGCAGCAGCCGGCCGCCGTCGAGCAGGCGCAGGCGCTGTTGCGTCAGGTCAATGTCGATCTTCATCGGACCAGGTCCGCCAGGGGTGCAGGGCGAGATGATGATTGTAGTAGCGGCGCTCTTCGGTGACCTCGCGCCCCAGCCAGGCGGGCCTGCCGAAAGGCTGGTCGGCGCTGTCCAGCTCGATTTCCGCCACCACCAGGCCGGCGTTGTCGTTGATGAACTCGTCGACTTCCCAGGTCAGGCCGTCGAGTTCGATGTAGTGCCGGACCTTCTCCAGCCGACCGACGCAGAGGTTCTCCAGCATCTCGCGCGCCTGCGGCGGCGGGATGTCGTACTCGTACTCGGCGCGTGCCGATCCCACCACCGCTGCCTTGATGTTGAGCTTTGCCGCCTCGCCCTCGAGACGTACGCGCACCGATGCTTTGCCGGACTCGCCGCCCAGGTAGCCCTGGCGCATCTCCAGCGAACGGCTCGCCTGCGCACGCCAGCCGTCACCACTGACCAGGAACTTGCGCTCGATCTCGATGGGCATGGCTTCAGCCTCGCTCGAACAAGGCCATGCTTTCGACATGGCTGGTATGCGGGAACATGTCCATCACGCCGACGCGCGTCAGGCGGTAGCCGTATTCGTGGACCAGGGTGCCGGCGTCGCGCGCCAGCGTGCCCGGATGGCAGGAGACGTAGAGGATGTGCGAGGGCTTGCGCCTGGCCACCGCCGGCAGGATCTCGCGGGCGCCGGCACGCGGCGGATCCAGCAGGACCTTGTCGAAGGGCTGCTGCAGCCAGTCGACATTGGCTTCGGTCTTGAACAGGTCGGCCTTCTCGAAACGGATATCGGTGATGCCGTTGCGCTCGGCGTTTTCACGCGCGCGCCGCACCAGGCCGATCTCGCCTTCGGCAGCGATCACCTGCGCGCCGGCGCGGGCCAGCGGCAGCGAGAAATTGCCCAGGCCGCAGAACAGTTCCAGCACCCGGTCGCCGGGCTGGATCTGCAGCCATTCGACGGCCTGGCGCACCACCTGCTGGCTGACGCCACCGTTGATCTGGATGAAGTCGGAAGGCTCGAAGCGCAGGCGCAGGTCCGAGCCGTCAGGCGAGTACTCCAGCGGCCGGGCCGGCGAGTTCAGCGGCGTGATGCTGTCCAGGCCACCGGGCTGCAGGTAAATATCGAAGCCCTCGGCGGCGCCGAAGGCCGCCATCTTCTCGCGGTCCTGCTCCGTCGGCGGCTGCAGTACGCGGACCACCAGGGCCACGTGCTCGCCGCCGGCCACCTCGATCTGCGGAATGTTCGGCGCAATCGACAGCGTGTCGAACATCCGCCCGATGTCTCGCAGCTTCAGGCCAACGCGCGGGTCCAGCACGGTGCAGGACTCCAGCATCGACATGAAATCGCTGTTGCGTTCGCGAAAGCCGACGCGCACGCCGCCCTTGGTCGGCAGGCGCTTGGCGCCCATGCGCGCACGGCGGCGGTAACCCCAGACCGGGCCTAGCATCGGCGCCACCACGGTTTCCGGCGTCAGCTTGCCGATGCGCTGCAGGCCGTCGAGCAACTGCTTCTGCTTGAACTCGATCTGGCGCTCCGCAGCGAGGTGCTGCATGGAGCAGCCGCCGCAGGTGCCGAAATGCGCGCAGCCCGGCTCGACGCGATCCGGCGAGGCACGATCCACCCGCGTGACCTGGCCCTCGTCGGCATCGCGCGAGGTGGCGGTGTAGCGGAACTGCACCAGTTCGCCCGGCAGTGCGTCGGCGATGAAGGTGGCCTTGCCGTTGACCCGCGCAAAACCGCGGCCGTTATGGTCCAGGTCGACGATCTCGGCGGCAAACTCGCCGGCCGGGAGTGCTTTCTTGCGATGCGCCATCAGACCACGGCCTCCCAGGCCTGCAAAAATTCCGCCCAGTGCGGCGCGGTGCTGGCGCGCAGGAATTCCTTCACGCGTTCGATCTCCTGTGCCAGCCCGGCGGTGTCGAGCATGCCGCGCATGAACTGGAAACGCAGGTAGACCAGCCAGGTGTTGAGCACGTCGGTCTCGCAGTAGGCACGGATTTCCGGCAGGCGGCCGGCGGCATGGGCATCGGCCACCATCGAGCCGTCCATGCCCAGCTTGCCGGGCAGTCCCAGCAGCAGCGCGATCTCGTGCAGCGGCGCGTTCTGGCGGCCGGTGTACATCGCCAGCACGTCCATCAGGTCGGTGTGTCGGAACTGGTAGCGGCCCAGGTAGTTGTCCCACTTGGCCTCGCGGTCGAAG
>DATILC010000115.1:0-2517 GCA_035476855.1 Solimonas sp.
CGCTGTCGGAGCTGTCCCTGGCTTCACTGCCGCCCTTGCCGCTGATCGTAAAACCCAATGGCGAGGGCTCGTCGATGGGCATCGATGGCGAGACGCTGTGCCATAGCGCCGCACAGGTGGCGACGCGGGTCGAGGCCCTGCTGGCGGACTACGGCGGCGCGGTGCAGATCGAGGAGTTCCTGCCCGGCGCGGAGGTCACCGTCGCCGTGCTCGGCAACGGCCGTGCGGCGCGCGTGGCGGCGCTGGTGGAAGTCGCACCGAGCTGCGACAGCGACCATCCCTTTCTCTATTCGCTGGATGCCAAGCGCAACTGGCGCGAGCGGGTGCGCTACCACCAGCCGCCGCGGTTGCCGTCGGCGACGCTGGCGGCACTGGAGCAGACCGCGCTGTCCGCCTACCACGCGCTCGGCTGCCGCGACCTGGCACGCATCGACCTGCGGATCGATGCCGCCGGCCGGCCGGCACTGATCGAACTCAACCCGATTCCCGGACTGCACCCGCAGACCGGCGACCTGCCGCTGGGCTGTGCCCGCGCCGGCCTCTCCTACGAAGCCCTGATCGGCGGCATCGTCGCCGCAGCCCTGCAGCGGCCCGCAGCGGGAACGCCGCGATGAGCGTCGCCGCCTTCCTGCGCAGCCTGCTGCTGTACCTGCGGCCTTATCGCGCCAGCGCCGCCCTGGTGTTCGCCGGCCTGCTGCTGGAGATGCTGGTCAACGCGGCGGTGCCGCTGAGCTTCAAGGTCCTGGTCGACGAGGTGCTGCCGCGGCACGACCGCTCCTTGCTGCTGTGGCTGCTGCTGGCGCTGGCCGGTGGCGTGCTGCTGATGGTCGCCGGCGGTCTGGCGCGCGACTGGCTCTACGCGCGTCTCGCCAGCCGCGTGCTCGCCGACCTGCGCGCGCGACTGTTCGGCCATCTGCAGGGCCTGTCGATGGAGTTCTTCGGTCGCACCGAAGCCGGCCAGATCGTCGCCCGCTTTGCCACCGACCTGGCGGCGATCGAGCAGGCGCTGGCATCCGCGACCTGGGGCATCCTGCCGAGCTTCGACGTCGTGCTGACCACGGCGCTGCTGTTCCTGCTCGACTGGCGCCTGGCGCTGGTGGCGATGCTGGTCTGGCCCTGCTGCCTGGCCGGACCGCGCCTGCTGGAGCCGCGCGCGACCCGCGCCGCCTACCTGCAGAAGCAGAGCGAGGGCGAGGCGCTGGCAACGGTGCAGGAGCAGGTCGGTGCGCAGATCGTGGTCAAGGCCTTTGGTCTCGAGACCCTGGCGCGTCGTGCCTTCGCCGCGCGCAACGAGGCGCTGCTCGAACACAGCGTGCGCCTGCGCTTCCTCGGCGCGCTGATCGAGCGCAGCGCCGGCCTCGGCATCCTGCTGATCCAGGTGGTGATCCTCGGCGCCGGCGCGCAGCTGGCCTTCGCCGGCAGCCTCAGCGTCGGTACGCTGATCGCGTTCCAGGCGCTGTTCATCAACCTCAGCTACGCGCTGTACAACGTCGCGCAGTACGCGCCGGTGATCGTGCAGGCCAGCGGCGGCATGCAGCGCATCCAGGAACTGCTCGATGAGCAGCCGCGGGTACAGGAGGCGGCCGAGGCGATCGAGCTGCCGCGCCTGCAGCAGCGCATCGAACTGCGTGGCGCCAGCTTCGCCTATCCCGGCCGCGACCCGATCCTGCAGGAGCTCGATCTCGACATCCCGCGCGGCAGCTTCGTCGCCCTGGTCGGCGCCAGCGGCTCCGGCAAGAGCACCATCGTCAACCTGCTGCTGCGCTTCTACGATCCGGTCGGCGGCAGCGTCCGCTTCGACGGCCGCGACCTGCGCGAGGTCAGCCAGGCCTCGCTGCGCGCGCAGCTGGGCGTGGTGTTCCAGGAGAACCTGCTGTTCAACCAGTCGCTGCGCGACAACATCCGCATGGGTCGTCCGGCGGCCAGCGATGCCGAGGTCGAGGCAGCAGCACGTGCCGCTGAAGTGCACGAGTTCATCTGCACGCTGCCGCGACGCTACGACGAGCCGGCCGGCGAGCGCGGCGGGCGCCTGTCCGGTGGCCAGCGCCAGCGCATCGCCATCGCCCGCGCGATGCTGCGCGATCCGGCGGTGCTGATCCTCGACGAGGCGACCTCGGCGCTGGATCCGCCGACCGAGTCGGCGATCAACGCGACCATCGCGCGGCTGGCGCGCGGTCGCACCGTGGTATCGGTGACGCACCGCCTCAGCTCGGTGGTGGATGCGGACCGCGTCTGCGTGATGGAACGTGGGCGCGTGATCGAGCAGGGGCCTCACGCCGAGCTGCTGGCGCGCGGCGGTGCCTACGCCCGCCTGTGGGAGAAGCAGACCGGCCTGGCCGTGGCGCCCGGCACCGGCGCCGCGGCATTGAAGCCCGCCGGCCTGCGCCGCGTGCAGCTGCTGGAGCGCCTCGATCCGGCACAGCTGGAGGCGCTGGCACCGAAGCTGGTCGCCGAGAGCTTTGCGCGCGAGCGCCTGATCGTGCGCGAGGGTGACCCCGGCGACAAGCTCTACATCCT
>DATILC010000116.1:0-3472 GCA_035476855.1 Solimonas sp.
GCACGGCGATGCGCATGGCGGGGAAAGCCTGCAGGAAGCGCAGCAGCAGTTCGTCGACCACCGAGGACTTGCCGGCGCCGCCGGTGCCGGTGAAGCCGATCACCGGCGTCTTGGAGCCGGCCAGCTGCCATTCCTTGCGCAGGCGCGACAACTCGGTTTCCGGCAGCAGGCCTTCCTCGATCGTCGACAGCATCTGGCCGACGCTGATTTCGTCGTCTGCCGTGACCTTGGCCGGGATGCGCGTGGCCAGGCGGTGCTTGTGGGCGCGCTCGACGAGGTCGTCGATCATGCCGGTGAGGCCCATCTTGGCGCCGTCGTTCGGGTGGTAGATGTACTCCACGCCCTGGCTGTGCAGCACCGCGATCTCTTCCGGGGTGATGGTGCCGCCGCCGCCGCCGAACACGCGGATATGCGGGGCGCCACGCTCGGCGAGCATGTCGACCATGTACTTGAAGAACTCGTTGTGGCCGCCCTGGTAGCTGGACAGGGCGATGCCGTCGGCGTCTTCCTGCAGCGCGGCGCGGACGATGTCCTCGACCGAGCGGTTGTGGCCGAGGTGCACGACCTCCGCGCCCTTGCCCTGGATCAGGCGGCGCATGACGTTGATCGCGGCGTCATGGCCGTCGAACAGCGAGGCGGCAGTGACGAAGCGCAGCGGCGTGGCTTCGGCGGATTCCTGGGCGGTTTGTTCGGTCTGGGCGTGCATGGGACAGTTTCCTCGATCAGGCGCTATTTTCGGTCGCCGCGCCCCTCCAGCGTCTCACCTGTCCGGATGATGTCCGGGGATGCCGGCACCTCGCGGTTGGCCGCAGAGCCAGCGATACTGCTGCCATGACAGCACTGCATACCGCCTTCCTCGTCGTCGGCATCATCGCCGCCGGCATGGGCGTGATCTTCCTGATGACCGACCCGCGCAGCGGCGCCAGCCGTGCGCTGGCGGCGGCGTTGATGCTGATGGGGCTGCGGCTGGGCCTGACCCTGTTCGAGCACCAGGGCGACGTCAGCCGGCAGCTGCTGATGCAGGTACTGGCCCGTGTCCTCGAGGCCGGCAATATCCTCATGGGCATCGAATGGGCGCGGCGCATTGCGCTGCTGACGGCGACCCGGCTGCGGCGCACGGTGCAGGTATTGTTCCGGGTGTCGCAGCTGCTCGGGTTGATCTACGGCGCGATGACGCTGGGCTACCTGGCGCTGGCGCCGGAACTGGCGATCCGCGACCTGCCGGGGGCGGTGCAGCTGAGCGGTCTGGAATGGGCGGTGTTCACGCCGGTACTGGGCAGCAGCCTGCTGCTGTCGGGCATCGCCATCGTGATGCTGCTGGTGGTCAGCGCCGACCCCGTCGAATGCATGCGCCTGCGCGCCCTGATCCTCTCGACGCCGCTGCTGGTCGCCGGACTGGTGCTCAACGAGCGCTACGTGCCGATCACGATGGCCGCCGGCCTGCTGGTGTTCCTTGGCGGCTCGGTGCGCTATTACATCATCCAGGCGCGGCGCGGCGAGTTCATGAGCCGCTTCCTGTCGCCGGACGTTGCGCGGGTGCTCAACCTGCAGGGCATGGATCAGATGATGCGCCGCGAGCGGCGCATGCTCAGCGTGGTGGTCTGCGACCTGCGCGGCTTTACACGCTTCGCCACCGAGCGCATGTCCGACGAGGTGATGGACCTGCTGCAGCGCTACTACGAGCTGGCCGGCGACATTGCCACGCGCCACGGCGGCACGGTCAAGGACCACGCCGGCGACGGCCTGCTGATCCTGGTCGGGGCGCCGATGCTGGTGCCTGACCACGCGCGGGCAGCCACCGCGCTGGCGCTGGAGCTGATGGAGGCGGTGCAGCCGCTGCTGCGGCGCGAGGACGCGGTGCTGGGCCTGGGGATCGGCGTCGCCACCGGCCAGCTGACCGTCGGCGCGATCCAGGGTGCGGGGCGCATCGAGTACATCGCCGTCGGCAATGCCATGAACCTGGCGGCGCGGCTGTGCCAGCGTGCGCGGCCTGGCGAGGTGCTGTGTGACCGGCGCACGCAGGAAGCGATCGCCGGGCTGCCCGGCCTGCAGGCTCTCGATCGCGAGCCGGAACACTTCAAGGGCTTCGACGCGGCGGTGCCGGTCTATGCGCTCTTGCGTGCGGCCGAGTCCGGCGAGCCACTCAGCGCCGGGCCGTAGCCAGACTCCGCTACGGTCAGCGGAACTCCGGCTCGTCGCCCCACCACGGATACCCCGGTGGCAAATCCTGTGGTACCCGCCCCGGGAACTGCGCCGGGCGTTTCTCCAGGAAAGAGGTCACGCCCTCCACCGCGTCGGCACCGCGACCGGTCCAGTAGATGCCGCGGCTCTCGTGCTCGTTGGCCGCCATCGGATGCGGCTGCCCCGCCATGCGCCAGATCATCTGCCGCGCGATCGTCGCCGACACCGGCGCGATGTTGGTCGCGATCTCGTCGGCCAGGCCGCGTGCGACCGTCAGCAGTTTCTCGCGCGGATGCAGCGAGCGCAGCAGGCCGGCGCGCAGGCCTTCCTCGACCGGGAAGACGCGGGCGGTCAGCACCCATTCCAGGGTTTGCGGCAGGCCGACGATCTTCGGCAGGAACCAGCTGCTGGCGCCGTCCGGGACGATGCCGCGGGCGCAGAACACGAAGCCCATCTTGCCGCCCTCGGCGGCGACGCGAATGTCCAGCGGCAGCAGGATCGTCGCGCCCACGCCGACGGCAGGGCCGTTGATGGCGCCGATCATCGGCTTGCGGCTGTTGAAGAAGCGCAAGGACACGGCGCCGCCGAGATCGCGGACCTGCTGCCAGTCGGGCTCTGCGCCGTCGTCGCCGGGCAGCTGGAAGATCTTCGCGCCGTTCTCCAGGTCCGCGCCGGCGCAGAACGCGCGGCCGGCGCCGGTGAGGATGATCGCGCGGATGTCCGGGTCCTCGTCGGCGAGGTCGATCGCGTGGATCAGTTCCTCGCCCATCTGCAGCGTGAAGGCGTTGAGGCGGTCGGGGCGGTTGAGCGTGATCGTCAGGACGTGACCGTCCTTCTGGTAAAGGATCGTCGAGAAGTCCATCGCTGCTCCCTGGAAGAAACTAGAAGATCGCGTAGCCGCCGTCGATCACCAGCGTGTCGCCGGTGTGATAACGCGAGGCCTCGGAGGCGAGGTAGACGGCGATGCCGCCGAAGTCGGCGGGCGTACCCCAGCGGCGCATCGGGATGCGTGGCAGCAGCTTGCCTTGCCCGCCGCTGGAGGCGCGCAGCTCTTCGGTCATGTCGGTGGCGATCCAGCCGGGCAGGATGGAATTGGCGCGGATGCCGTAGCGCGCCATCTGCACGGCAATGCCCTTGATCATCGCGATGACGCCCGCCTTGGTCGCGCCGTAGGACTCGAGGTAGCCCGGTGCCTCGCTACCGGCGAGGCTGGCGACGGCGACCAGCGAGCCGCCGGCATCGCCGGCCTCGGCGCGCGCCTGCATGTGGCGTGCGGCCTCGCGCAGTGTCA
>DATILC010000117.1:0-2829 GCA_035476855.1 Solimonas sp.
AGCCCCGCCGCCGCGCGGCGCCGCGCCCAGGCCGATGGCGTGACCGTTGCCGCGTTGCAAGCGGCGATCGCCAACTATGAAATCGAGATCTACGTGCAGCCGCAGATGGATGCGCGCAGCGGCGCGCTGCACGGCGTCGAGGCGCTGGCGCGCTGGAACAGCCCGGCACACGGCTTCGTGCCGCCGGACCGCTTCGTCGCGCTGGCCGAGGAGCACGGCCTGATCGGCGACCTGACCGAACTGGTGCTGAAGAAATCGCTGGTGGCCTGTTCGCGCTGGAACCAGGCGGGGCTCCAGACCCGCATCTCGGTCAACGCACCGATTGCGGCGATGTGCGACCTGATGCTGCCCGACACGATCCTCACCCAGCTGGAGCGGATGGAACTGCAACCCGGGCAGCTCACGCTGGAGATCACCGAAACCGGCGTGCTGCAGAACATGGAGCGCGCGCTGGACGTGCTGGCGCGCCTGCGCCTGCGCGGCATCGGCTTGGCGATCGACGACTTCGGCTGCGGACATTCCACCTTCCAGCAACTGCGGCGCCTGCCGTTCAGCGAGCTGAAGGTCGACTGCTCCTTCGTCATGAAGATGCTGAGCGATCGCGACGCGCACAACATCGTGCGCTCCTGCCTCGACCTCGCCCGCGACCTCGAACTGCAGGCGGTCGCCGAGGGCGTGGAGACCCAGCAGCACTGGGACGCGCTGGCGCAGATGGGCTGCCCGCTGCTGCAGGGCTATCACATCGCCAAACCCTTTCCGGCAGCGCAGCTGCCGGCCTGGCTGCGGCAGCGGAAGATCCTGCCGGCGGTACATTGAGGGCGAACTGAGACTTCCTGCCCGGTTCGCCCCGGAGTTCCTCTGCTCGCCTGCCCGATCCGGTTGACGCGGGCGCCTGCGCCTGTTGAGCTTGGCTCCGGCCCGCGTTCGACGGGCCGCTGACAAAAAAACCTGAAGGGACAATCCATGCTGAAGATGACGGGCCGCGCGGCGGCCTGCTGTGCCCTGTTCGTGCTGGCGGCTTGTGGCGGCGGTGGTGGTGGCGGCGGGGTGGAACCGAACACCGCGCCGGCGCCGTTGACCAGCAAGGCCGATGCCCTGCGCGAGTTCGCGGTGGCACTCAACGGCAGCCAGTTGCCGAGCCAGTTCCTCCAGGTGCTGCGGCCCTCGAGTGCCGCCGCTGCCGCGGCCAAGAGCGGCGGTTGGCAGGTGTCACGCGGCTGGCACGGCCCTGTCGGCGCGCCGGTCATGGCCAAGGAGCGGAGCAGCGGCCAATGCGACGGCGGCGGGCAGTATGACTTCGAGGATGGGGTCACCACGCATGTCTACCGCTACTTTGGCAGCCGGGAGGCCTCGGCCTTCCGGATCGGCAGGCCGACCCGCTGCAGCGTCCCGCAGGATCAGTTCGACGACTTCAGCAGCTTCCATGTCTACGACGGCCGCCACGAGGACGGCGAAACCGGCACGCTGCCCGACGACAGCGCGTTCGTCTATGTGCGAGGCGGCGAGGCCGGTGGCTATTTCTCGTTCTCCTACCAGGAACACAACAACGGCAAGCTCAGCTACGCCAGCAACAACCGCTACCGCGGCGACGTCGAGGTCCGAAGCCCGCCGGAAGGCGGCTTCGATATCCGCAGCGTGATGAGTTATCGCGAGGACGAAACCGATGGCTACGAGGCCGCGGTCGATCTCGGCGAAGCCGGCCGGCCGCTGCAGATCCTGCTTGGCGAAAGCGGCCTGGTCTTCAACGGAACCTATGCCTATCGCAGCGAGGACTGCGCAGGCGGGCGGCTGACGATCAGCACGCCGGAGCCGATCGTGACCAACGAGAACGGCACCGCGACTGGCGGGCGCATCCGGCTGGACTCCGGCGGTGCCTCGGCCAGCCTGCTGCTCAAGCCCGACGGCAGCGGGACGCTACAGCTGCCGGGAGGAGAGTCGCTGCCGGTCAGCGGCGCCGAGCTTGAGCAGCTGGAACAGAATCCGTGCTGAGCGCTGGTGATCTTCGGCACCACTGCCTATGCTGCGGCGCCCGCGCCGGCGCGGGCAGAATCCAAGGAAGATCATGAGCAAGATTCCTGGCCGCGCTGCGGCCTGTGCTGCACTGTTGCTGATGCAGGCCTGTGGCGGCGGTGACACGGGCGGCTCCGGCGGCGACAACCCGGGTGTGCCGCTGGCCAGCAAGTCCGATGCGCTGCGCGAGCTGGGGATGTCCAGCCAGGCGATGTTCCTGCTGGAGGATGTCGTCGGCGACATCGACTCGGGCGGCGGCAGTGGCGGCGGCGGTGTCGCCACGCCGCCGAAAGCCCTTGACGGGCAGCGCTCCTGCGACGCCGGCGGTAGCTCGACGCTGGCCACGGGCAGTGGCGTGCACAGCTACGCCCGCTTCGGCCAGAGCGCGGAGACGCCTTACGAGGAGGTCACCGACAGGCAGTGCAAGATCGTCTACAACAACGGCGCGCTGCTGGTCACCTACGAGGGCTACACCGAGACTGGCCGCAGCGGCACCCTGGGCGACGGCTCGCAGCTGGCCTATGCCATCGTCGGCAGCAGCGCTGATCCCTACGAGGAGCGGCACGAGGACCGCGACAGCAGCAACACCACCATCCGCACGGTGACCGAACAGCTGTCCGGCACCACCGAGGCGCGCATCGGCAGCAGTTCCACCGATATCCGCAGCGTTGCCCTTTACCAGCTCAGCGACAGCCGCAACAACTACACCGCACGCGTCGCCATCGGCAGCGATGCGCAGCCCTTCAGCATCGTCAACGCCGCCGGCCAGAAGCTCAACGGGACCTATGGCTACCGCAGCAGCAGCTGCAGTGGCGGTAG
>DATILC010000118.1:0-2178 GCA_035476855.1 Solimonas sp.
AGGCAATGTTGAGGATGCCGAACATCACCAGGAAGGTGGCGAGCACAGGTCGTCCCTGGAAGATGCGCAGCCGTTGCGACAGCTTCTCCGCCACTGTGCGACCGGTGTCGTCGCGGTAGCACAGCACGCCGGCCGGAATCATCACGAAGCAGACGAAGGTGGATTCCCAGATCAGCGGGAACTGGAAGGTGGTGCCCGCGAACAGCGTGCCGAAGGGGATTGCCTGCGAGTAGATGTAGAGGCCGGTGCGGACCAGCGATACCTCCAGCATCATGTCGAAGAGGAACCCGAATACCAGGATCAGGCCGGCGAGGCTCCACAGCGGCCGACGCCAGACGAAGGAATCCATCTGCCGTTTCGCCTGCAGGCGTCGCAGCACCCAGACCGCCGGAAAGAACGGCCCGAAGTAGAACATCGCGTAACCCACCACGATGAAGGGTTCGACGGTGGGCGACAGATTGATGAGCGGCCAGTCTTGCGGCCAATGCCAGAGCTGCGGGTTGTAAACCGCATACGGCGCCCAGTTCATGATCGGGTCCTGCCAGACGATCGCGGTCGAGGCGATCGTCATCAGGAGGTAGGGGTGCCCGGGGTGGCGCCGCCAGGCAATGATGCAGAACCCGACGAGCAGGACCATGGCCACGACGGTGCCGGCTTCGAGATACGGCAGCCAGTCGATGCCGAAGAGGAAATCGACCGGGCGAGGCACGCCGGTGACTTCAGGATTGTCGACGCGTGGAGAAACCGAACCCATGCGCGCGAACCAGGCGATCACGCCGATCAGCCCGAGACAGATCAACCCCCACAGCCAGCCTGAGCCTTGCTTGGATGACGCTGAACCGGCCTCAATGTGTTTCGACATACCGCCTCACTCCATGCGAATGTGTTTGTGCTTTTTTTCAAGGACCCCGGCAGCGGCTTCTGATGGCCTCTTGCTGCGGTCCCTCATGCTGCGATCTCTCGTTACTGCTTCTTCGACGCCTTCCTGCGACCGCTTTTGCTGATGCCGAGCAGGTGGCGAGTAGCAATCAGCGCTTCCCGCTTGTGGTCCGCGATCTGCTTCGGCTCCAGTGGCTGGAACTGGCCGTGCGGCACCAGTCCGGAAAGCGCGCCGACGTAGAAGACGGTGGTTCCGATGACCGCGCTGGCGGTGTGGAAGGGATCGTCGTTGACCGGATTGAGCTCTCCGGACTTGCGTCCCTGCTCGAACAGCGCCCAGAAGCGCATCGGCAGTTGGTTGTTGTCGGAGAAGATCGCCTGCGACGGCTGCTCGGCGCCGTCTGCGACAAAACGCAGGATCAGCCGTGCCAGCGTCGGGCGGGCAACGATCGCGTCGATCCAGGCTTCCACGCCCATCTCGATGCGTTCCACGACGCTGCATTCCCCGGCGGCGAGCACTTCGCCCAGCTTGCTGGCGAGGCCACTGAAGGCATCCGCCAGCATGGCGTCGTAGAGCTTCTGCTTGTCGCCGTAGTAATAGAACAGCGCGGCGCGGGTCAGCCCCAGCGCCTCGGCGACGTCTTCAAGTCGCGTGGCGGCGTAGCCCTGCCGCGCAAACAAATCTTCGGCGGTCGACAGGATGGCGGCGCGAGTGCGCTCGGCCTTGGTGCCGCCGGGTTCGATGAGAGTCTGGGCATTCACGATTGGAGCCGGTCCTTGCGTCGTCGGGGAAAATTCTACTTACATGAAAGTTGAAATTCAACTTACGAGTAAGTAAAGTTTTCACCGCGGCCTTGGTAAAGGGCGTTCCGCGGCACGACGGACCAGCCGGGGCTTCCGCATCGAGGCCGCGGACACCAGCACATCAAGAGGGCATTCAATGAGCAGCGCAGACATGGCCAACCGGGTGAAGAAGCCCGCCCACGTGCCGGATTCCATGGTGTATGCCTTCGACTACAACACGGACCCGGAGTACTGCCGGGACCCGCACGCCCGCGCCGCGGACCTGGCCAGGAATGCGCCGCCGATCTTCTGGACGCCCTTCAACGGCGGACACTGGATGCTGCAGTCCCACGGAGCCGTCGCCGAGGCCCTGCGCGACTACGAAACCTTCTCCAGCGAGCACTTCTCGCCCGAAGCCTTCAATTCGATGATGGCGGAGCTGCCCGAGGAGGAGCGCATACCGGCACCGGTGCCGATCTGCATCGATCCGCCGCAGCACGCCAAGCTGCGCCTGCC
>DATILC010000119.1:0-28868 GCA_035476855.1 Solimonas sp.
GACAGATTCTGAGGTTTCCCCTCATATTTCCAGCGCAGGGCCTTTCCACTCAGAGGCTTAGCGAGTAGCTTCACTGGAAAAACCGCGTGTGTCAGTGCGCGCATGGCAGGGCTTGTATCTCTGGTGATGAGCGACCAACTCGTCATCGGAGACCCTGCCATGCGTGCCACCGCAGTATTGCAGAAGCTGTTGCAGCGTTCGATTCCTTCTCAGCACGCCAAGCGCCTAGCGACCGTGACCGCCATGGTCGGCAGTGCGTTGCGAGGCGGCAGGCTGACCCTCTCCGGCCTTGCTCGCAGCTTGGATAGTCCTTGCGCCGTACGTCATCGCATCAAGCGCGTGGATCGGCTGCTGGCCAATCCTCACCTGTCCGAGGAACGTCTCTGCGTTTATCGGATGTTGTGCGACGTGCTGGTGGGTACCCGTGCAGAGCCAGTGCTGATCGTGGACTGGTCGGACCTCAAGCCGGATCGAAGCTGGCTGCTGCTGCGGGCGTCGGTGTGGCTGCATGGCTTCGCGCTGCCGATCTACGAGGAAGTGCATCCTCTGCGGCTGCAGAACAACCGTCGCGTGCAACGCGAGTTTCTGTTGACCTTGCGCATGCTGCTGAACCCGGCAGCACGCCCCATCGTGGTTGCCGACGCGGGCTTCCGAAGCCCCTGGCTGGAAGAGGTGGAGCGGCTGGGCTGGCACTGGGTGGGCCGCATCCGTGGACGCACCATGATCCAGATCGCCGGCGTCTGGCGGCACTGCAAAACCCTGTTTCCCAAGGCCACTGGCCGGCCCGAGGATCTGGGCTCGCATGCGATCACGCGCTCGCGTCCGGTGATCGGTCGCCTGTGCCGGTACCGCAAGCCGGCTCGTGGGCGCCATCACATCACTCTCTATGGGCAGCCGGCGCGCGGCGGCACCAGCCGCAAGAATGCGCGTCGGGAACGCGAGCCATGGCTGATCGCCGCCTCGCTGTCGCTGGCGGACAAGTCGGCACTCGATCTGATCAACCTGTATCGCGTCCGCATGCGCATCGAGCACAGCTTCCGAACGCTGAAGTCGCACCAGTTTGGCTTCAGCTTCGAGGACTCCCAGACGCGCCGCCCGGAGCGGCTCGCAGCGCTGCTGCTGATCCACGCCTTGGCCCTGCTACTGGCCTGGATTGCCGGGGTGGCGGCCCAGCGCGCTGGAATGCAGCGCCGCCTCAACTCCAATGCCATCGAGCACCGTGCCACGCTCTCCATCATCAGCCTCGGATGGATGGCGTTGACGATGATCCAACTGCATTTGTCCGATCACGACGTTGCCGCCGCGTTGGCGTTGCCGGCCACTCTTCCTTACGGCAACAATGGGAGACGAAAATGAGGGGAAACCTCAGGGACAGATTTATTTTTATGCTTCTTCCTCTACGTTCTTGCGGGGCCTCCCCCGGCCGCGACGCTCGATACGAAGGCCGGCAATGCGTTCGATTTCATCTACGAACTTGGCCGTACCGGTGAGCTGGCTACGCTGCAGGGCTTCCCGGATCAGGGTCCACTCTCCTTCCGGAATGGTCTCTCTCAGGTAGCGGGCGTATTCCCGCCGGCGTTCGTCCTCGCTGCGGCCAAGTGACAGGTAACTGGGGTTCCAGTCCAGCAGACCCACAGACTTCTGCCCCAGCCGCTCTCTGGCGCTGGACCAGGCGTAGGCCTGGGGAGTGGCAACCATGCGGGCACGCACGGGGTTGAGTTCGATATAGCGGCAGCAGGCTAGCAAGTAGCTGTCGGCCTGGACCAGGCTGGATTTGTAGCGGCTTTCCCAGAGTGTGCCGGAGCGCCCTTCCAGGCGGTTGCGGTAACGGGTGGCCCGCCCCGCCAGAGCTTTCATGAACGAGCCCAGCGCTGCAGGGCTTTCTCGAGGACCCAGCAGCAGGTGTACGTGATTGGTCATCAGGCAGTAGGCGTACAGCCGGATGCCGAAGGCTTCCTTCAGTTCCCGCAGGTCGCCCAGGTAACGTTCGAAGTCCTCGGGGGCGGCGAAGACCACCGACCGGTTGTGCCCCCGCTGCACAACGTGGTGCGGGTAGCCCTCTACCACCAACCGGCCAATACGGGGCATGGCTTCTTCTCCATGACGGGTGCGCTTAGAGACAGCGTACGCCGGTCAATGAGTTAAATAAATCCGTCCCCTTATTACTTTAATAAAATAAATCCGTCCCCTTATTACTTTAATATTACTTTAAGGCCAGTTCACTCCGACCCATTTTTCGTTTGCTTTCTCGATGCAAGATTCCTGAGATAAGGAACCGCTTCATATCGGAGAAACTCTTTAACACCGCGCAACACTGCGCTCAGAACCTCAGTGGCATCCGATTCGTCTAGCCTTTTCAAGCCGAATTCCAAAGCATAGCCATCCAGCACGCCCCATGCAGTATGAAGCCACAGCTCCTTTCTCCAATCAGGCACTCCTGCGACTGCCAGAAGCTCTCGCACCAAGGGGTGATCCAGTATGAGCGCCGCTCTTACAGGGGACACTTCTGGTATCTGCCACCCACCACCCATAACCGCGAAATCTGCGGGGGTTAGCAAGATAGCAGGCAAGTCGTCCAGCGCGGTCAAGGCGTCGTTATGCGAACTCAACAAGTTGTTCTTAATCTCTAAGAAATCAATAGTGTCTAGTTGCTTTGGATAGCGTCCATCTTGGGACCACGCGACCTTGATGGTCACCCATTCCTTGGTTCCAGGGGCATAAAGCTGAATGAAACATACACCTGCCGCTGTTTCCCAACTGTAAGTTAGTGAACCTGCGGCGCGTCTCCCAGCACGCGACTCGCGAAATTCCGGCGCGAGTACACGAAGAGTTTCACGAAAGGCTTCTTCGACCTTGGAGAAAAGCAGCTTATTCATAACCAGGCACTACAGCTCAAAACATTCTTCGCCATACACCTCACCGAGCCACACGCCGAAATGAATGAGGCCATTAATTAGTTCAAAGTCGGCGCCATGTTTCAAACCTCCATTCTCCATATATTTAATGAGAGCTTCGAGGCGCTCATTGGATACTTTGTCACCGCCCACTACAACGACTTTTTTGCCGGCGGCTTGATGCTCTAGCAGCTGTTTCCTTAGGCGACGGGTTGCCGCTGATCCCACAGTAGGAAGTTTATTTTTTGCCTCTATATTTAACAAGGCTGCTTCAAGGGTGGCAATCAAATCAACTTGCCTTTTTGTTCCCGCATGGATGGGAACATTTTTATCGATTTTCTTCGGCTTTAGGCAATTTTTGACAATGCGCTCCACCCAGTTCTGTGCGACTTCCCCGGACCTCTTAGCTGCCTGCCAACCTGCTCTCACTGCACCACGTCCGAAGTGAAAGCTGGCCATTCGAATAGAGCTGCCAATCGAAGACATGACACTGCCGAGGCCGCTCATTGTCATGTTGCCGCTGGGATCGACATTGTTCGCCGGATCAGCGTGCGCATACATAAACTTGTGAAGCGTTGCAGGCGTCCTACACGCTCCCAAGTACGTATCTTGAGAGAGTAAGCGTCCAGCACCAACGTTCAGGTATCTAGCCCTGAGGTAAGTCAGGCCCAGATCACCGTCGTACTGCTCCCCCGTAAAGAGAAAGTCGTTCTCGCTTGATCCGACATGCTCGGCCAGTTCTCCATAGGCCTCATAGTCATAGCGATCCGTGGCAGTTCCGTCAGTGCTGGTCAGCAGCCGCGTACTGCCCAACCCATCGGCGTGGTAATACGTCCCCTGCCCGGCCCTTACCTGCTGCAGCAAATCATCCCCATGCAGGTAAACGACCTCCGGATCCCCTGACGGGCTGTCGTTCTCCTCGATCACCTGCGCATACGCCTGGTTGTGATCGACCAGGTAGTGCGTGGTGTCATCCGGCGTGGTCTTCCTGGTGCGGATGCCGCCCGGCTCGTACTGGTAGCTCGCCTGCTGCTGCCCATTGACGGTGTAGCCGGTCAGCCGGTCGTCGCCATTCCAGCTGTAGCCGTGGGCCGTGTTCTGGCCGTTGGCGGTGACGGTCTTGCCCGTCGTGTTGCCGTTGGCATCGTAGGTATAGGCCGTGGTTGACGCCGGCCCGCCATCGACCGTCCTGCTTTCGCCCAGCAGGCGATCGTTCCGGTCATAGCTGTAAGTCGTGACTTCGGTCTTGCCGTTCTTCGTCCTGGTCTGGCTCAGCCGGTTGCCGACCTTGTCGTGGACGAAGTCGATGCTGTAGCCCTTCGAGGCATCGCGGTGGTCGGTCACTGCCTCCCGCGTCAGCCGCCCCAGACCGTCGTACTGGTAGTCCGCGGTGCGGGTAGGGCCCTGCTGGTTGCGCTCTTCCAGCTTCGTGCGCTGGCCATTCGCCGCCAAGGCGTAGCGGAAGGCGCCCAGCAGGGTCTGGTCGGCGGTTTTCTCGTGACGGATTTCGATCAGGCGGCCGTTGGCGTCGTAGTCGTACTCGGTGGTGGTGCCGTTCGGCAGGCTGGTGCGGGTCTTGCGGCCCTGCGCGTCGTAGGCGTAGGTGGTTTGCTTGCCCTTGGCGTCGGTGACGGCGACCAGCCGGTTCAGTTCGTCGTGCTGGTACTGGACGCTCTGGTGGTTGGTGCTGATGAGGCTGCGGTTGCCGGCCTCGTCGTACTGGTAGCGGATCACGCCTTCCGGCGACTCGACGCGAATCAGGCGATCCCGCGCATCGTAGTGATGGCGCGTCGTGCCCCGTGCGTCGACCAGGGTCTCGATCTGCCCGCTGCCGGCATAGGTGGTCTTGACCACGCTGCCATCGACATGGCGCTTCTCGATCTCGCGATTGACGTCGTCGTAGGCGTAGGTCGTGGCCTTGCCCTTGAAGTCCGTATGCCGGACCAGATTGCCGTTGGCGTCGTAGCCGAAGGTCTCCTTCTGTCCTTCCGGCAGGATGCGGGCCGTGACCTGGCTGAGGTCGTTGTACTCCCAGCGGGTGATACGCCCCTCGGCGTCCTGCTGGCTGGTCTTGTTGCCCAGTTCGTCATAGCCGTAGCGGGTGACCAGGTCCTGGCTGCCGTCGTTCTGGGTGACGCTGGTCAACTGGCCCTTTGCGTCATAGCCGAAGGCCGTGGTGCGGCCGCTGGCGTCGGTCTCCGAAGCCTTCTGGCCCTGAACGGTCCAGGCGACCTGCGTCTGGCTGCCGTCGGGCAGGGTCGTGCGGGTCAGGCGATTGAGTGCGTCGTACTCGAAGCGAGTGACCTGTCCTGCAGGATCGGTGACGCTGACGCGATTGCCGTTGGCATCGTAGCCGTAGGCCGTGGTCCTGCCTTGGGCGTCGGTGACCGCGGTCAGGCGACCGGCGGCGTCGTAGACGTTCGCGGTGCCGTGCCCTGCGGCATCCCGGATTTGGATGACGCGACCTGCGGCGTCATGGACCTTTTCCTCGGTGCTGCCATCCGGATAGGTCGTCCTGGTGAGCCGGTCGAGGGCGTCGTATTCGTAGCGGGTGACGCGACCGGCGCGATCGCTCTTCTCGATCTCGTTGCCTTCGACGTCGTAGGCGACGCCCTCCGAGCTGCCGTCCGGATGGATCGTGCGGGTCAGGCGCGCCAGGCTGTCGTACTCGAAGCGAGTGAGCTTGCCGCGCGCGTCGGTCTGGGTTTCCGGCTTGCCGGCGCGGTTGTAGACAGTGATCGTCTTCAGGCCCGTGGGGCCGGTTTCCTCCAGTACGCGGCCTTCGGTATCGAGCTTGCGGGTGACGCGGATCGTGCCAACCGTGCCATCGGCCCGCGTCCGGGCGTAGCTGCGGGCGGTCTCGCGGCCGTTGGCGTCGAGCTCGTAACTGGTGACACGCCCGTTGGGGTCGGTCTCGGAGGTCTTCTGGCCCTTGCTGTTGTAGGTGTAGCCGGTGACCGCACCGGCAATATCCAGCGAGCCAATGTCGCCCTTGCCTACATAGTTGATGCGCGTGGTACGGCCTTCCGGCTCCTCGATGCTGCGGGGGCTGGCTTCGGTGCCGGTGTAGCGGGTGATGTTGCCGCGCGGATCGGTCTGCGTGGTCCGGTACCAGAGCTTGCTGGAGGGATCGAGCACCCAGTTGGTGCTGGTGACGCGGCCCAGTGCATCCGTTTCGCTCAGCAGCTTGTTCGCGATATTGAAGCTGCGCGTGGTGGTGTGGCCGAGCGGATCGGTGATACCGGTCTCGTTGTCGTTGGCGTCATAGGCGTAGCGGGTTACCCCGCCGAGGGCGTCGACGACCTCGGTCACCTTGCCGGTGTCGTCGTAGACATAGGTCGTCGCATAGCCGCGGCGGTTCTTCACCACCTCGCGATTGGTGTCGGTCTGGTGACTGACTTCGGCACGCTGGCCGTTGGCGTCGATGGTGGCGATCAGACGGCCTTCTTCGTCATAGATCTGCCGCGCGACGACGATGCCACGCGGATCGGTGTACTCGGTCAGGCCGTGGCTGCGGTTGTAGCTGAGGCGCGTGACCTGGCCCTCGCGATCGGTCACCGTGACGAGATCGCCGTTGGCGTCGTACCCGTAGCGCACTTTCTTGCCGGAGGGATCGGCGATGGCAACGATGCGCTTCTTGGTATCGCGCTCGAAGAACAGGCTCTGGCCGTTGCTGTGGACGATGCCACTCTGGGTGAAGTCCAGCGTATTGCCCCAGGGATCCTTGACCCGCTCGATGCCGACGCCTTCCCGGAGGTAGTACTCCAGACCTTCCTCGGTCTTGAGCTTGAACTGCTGCGGGTTCCAGGGCTCGAGGTTGTCCATGTCGAACAGCTGGCCGCCGCGCGCCTCGACGTTCGGAATGCTGATGATCGTCAGTTCGCTGGTGGTGCCACGCGCCGGCTCGAAGACGATGCTGACCGGAGGCACCTGGGCGAAGGAGCACTCCGTCTCGTTCTTCGCGGTAAAGCGCTCGACCTTGCCGTCCGGCAGGGTGATGGCGATGCGGCGCTTGCCGACCGAGCGCAGGCAGAGGTTGAGCTGGCCGACCGGCTTGGTCACGTCCCACTGCAGGCCCAGCACCATGTTCTTGCGCAGGCGCACGCTCTGGTAGTCCACGCTCCAGCCGTAGCCGAAGTCGAGGTTCTCGTCCTTGCGGCGCGTGTCGTAGGTACGCGTGACCTGCACCGGGATGCCGGAGGCCTCGATGTCGAGATCGAGGAAGCTGACGCTGAACTGGCCGATCTTCTGGTCGCCGTAGACCTCCACCGGCACGACGCGGGAACTGACGCGGCCGTTGACGTCGTAGACGAACAGGCCCAGCTGGTACAGACCGTTGTCGAGCGTGGTCGGGTCGAAGCGACCGAGCACGCCGCTGTTGACCGCGTTGCTGCCGGTGACGATCTCGCGCCAGGCCGTGTCGGGCGCGCCGGTGGGGCGCCACATCAGGCGGTAGTACGCGAAGTTGTCGTCGCCGACGCTGCCGACGACATCGACCGGTCCACTGATCTCGGCATCCTCTGCCGGCGCGGTGATGGCAACGCTGGGCGCGGTGGTGTCATCGGGGTTGCGCACGCTCACCAGCACTTCGCGCGTGACGGTGGTGGTGCCATCGCTGACGCTGGCGACGATGCGGTAGCTGCCGGGATCGGTCGGCGCGGCGTATTGCACGGTGCCGCTGTCCGGTAGGGACACGGGACTGCCGTTGACTGTCAGGCTGCGGCTGATGGTGCCGCCACCGCCACTGCTACTGACGGTGATCGTCAGGGGCGCGCCGGCGTCGGCCACCGCCGGATTGACGGTGACGCTGGCAGTGAGCGCCGCCGGGGCGGGCTCGACGCTGATCGACCAGGTCTGGTCGCGCCAGGCACGGCCATCGTCTGCACGCAGCGTCACCAGCCACTCGCCCTGCACCGGGCCATCCCAGGAGACCAGTCCGGAGGCGCCGACCACCAGGCCGCCCGGACCACGCACGATGCTGTAACGGATCGGATCGCCTTCCGCGTCCGCGGCAGAGGCCGGATAGCGGTAAGGCTGTCCTGCAACGCCACGGGTCACCGGCGTGGAGGTGAACTGCGGGGCATGGTTGGGCGTCGCGTCAAGGCCGCGCACGCCGGTGGCGGCGTTGGCGGTCGCCAGCAGGACAGCCTGCGCAGCCGCTTCCGGCCCGGCCGCGGCGCTGACGAAGCCCGTCATCAGCGCACCGATCACATCGGGCTGCGCCGCATACTCGCTCCAGCGGATGCCGGAGACATCGCCGAGCAGGCCTTCGAGCCCCTGCTGGACACTGCGTGCAGCATCCAGGGTTGGCAGCGCACCGCCGGCCGCCTGCTGCGGCGAGCCCAGCGCCAGCCAGGCCATGTTGCCGGACTGCAGGCGACCGCTGTCGCCACCGCTGATCCGGTAGTCGCCGGCGCCGCTGACATCGTCGGCAAGCACGACGCCGCTGCCGCGCCAGTTGCCGATGGTCAGCGGTGATTCGGAAGTGAGACCGCTGCGGCCGCCCGCAACGCCGTCGCGCAGGCGCGCTTCGTCGGCGGCGGGCAGATCGATGCGCTCCAGCGCGGCCTGCAGGTTCTGCGGCGTGAGATGGTGGATGGGATTGCCCGTGGCCACGGCCTGGGCAAGGGCACGAACCGCCGAGCTGCCCTGTGCAGCACCACGGGCGTAGAGTCGCTCCAGCGTCAGGTGCGCGTAGGCCGAGGCACGTTCCAGCCCGGCCCGACGGAAGGCCGCGAAGCCGGTCGGCTGGCCGTTGGCATCGAGCTCGCGGGTGACGACTGCGCTGGCCAGGCGATCAACCTGCAACGCCACGCCCGGAAAGCGGACGCGGGTGGGGATGCCATAGGAGATGCTGGCCTCGGCATCGACATAGGCCCGCAGCAGCGAAGGCTGGCGCGCGCTGACCGCGCCGGCCATGCGCGCAAACAGGGCTTCGTTGACATCGGCCACCGCGAAGTAGGCCAGGCCGGCTTCCTCCAGCAGGGCACCGGTCAGGCGATCGCGGGTGATGCCGGCGTACTGTCCGGCGGCAAGCTGGCTGCGCAGAACCTGCAGCTGCTGCGCCATCGCCGTCACGCGCGGCAGGCCCATGCCCTGTCCGTTGACGCCGAGGACGTGGTACTCGCCCGCCTCGACCAGCTGTGCACCGGCGGATTCCCAGATGCCCTGCGAGGGATCGTAGAGCTCGCTCTGGAACAACAGCTGCGTTCCCATGGCCAGGCTGCCGCCCGACGACAGGCTGTCTTCGCCGACCAGCAACTGCGCGCTCATCTCGACCAGATAGCCGGGAATCTCCTGCGGAAACTCCTCCGGCTGAATCGGCGAGCCGTCGGCATGCGGCTGCGGCAGGTAGCTGGCCAGCACCTCGGCATCGTCCGCAGTCGCCGGCACGAAGGACAGCGCGAGGCGGCGACCGTCGAGCTGCGGCAGAGACCGCTCCAGCGCAGCGGTGCTGCGCCCGGTGGCGTGGTCCGCAGCGCTGGAGAACAGCTGCAGGCGCAGCTTCCAGCGCAGGCTGTCCGGCAGCGCCAGTACCGGCTCCGCGCTCGCCACGACGCGATACGGCAGCGCCGCCGCGAGGACCTCGGGGTGACGCTCCACCAGGGTATGGGTGCCCAGCACATCGGCGACGCGTGCATCCGGATAGGCGCTGGCAATGAAGCGACCGACCTGCTGCTGGTAGGCCTGCAGCTGCTGCTGGATGGCGGCGGCATCGATGCCGGTGACCGCGCCGGTCTGGGGGTCGCGCTGGCTGGCGGCGGTCAGGCGCTGCAGGAAGCTCTCGGCGTCAAAGCGCAGGTCGCGGGAGAAATCGATGCCCGGCGTGTGCAGCAGCTCCTTGAAGCTGGCATCCATCGGCACCCAGGTGTCCGGCGCAAGATTGCGCGCACCACGCGAGGGATCGAAATCGACATAGGCCTGGACCCAGACATGCTCGAAGCGGATCGCGCCGATCGCACCGGAACGCAACACCGCCTCGGCCGGCACGCCGGCCTGCTGTAGTAGCGCCAGCGCCGCCTGCGGCGAGCGCAGGTCACCCAGCCAGTTCTGTGCAGCCGCGGCTTCGAGTTCCACCGTGCCGTAGACGTAACGCGCCGGGATGCCCGAAGCACGCAACAGCGCGACCAGCAGGCTGGCGGTGTCCGTGGCATTGCCGCGCCGGTTCAGCAGCGTCTGCCCGGCGCCCTGCACCGAGCCGTAGCCCGGGACGAATTCGATGTTGTTGCGCACCCAGTTGACGATGGCGACCGGCTGCTGCTGCAGGTCCGCCGCGAGCGAGCGGATGTCATCAGTGAACTCGGCGTCCTCGGTCTGCGCCAGATGCTCCGCCGTGGGAATGCCAACAGCCGCCGCGGCGAGCAGGGTGCTGGCCAGACCCATGTCGGCCAGCTGCAGCCGATCGTTGGCGAACAGCTGGGCGTATTCCTGGCGGCTGCGCCGCGGTCCGCGCGGCGCCTTCGAGCGCGGCTGTCCCGGCAGGTCGCGCAGCCCGCGCGGCAGCGCAAAGGCCGGCCGACCGCCGTCCAGGCGCTGCATCAGGCGATCGATGCGGCTGCGGCCGTCAACGGCGTTGCCGGCGGCCGATACCGCATCGACCTCCTGCAGCGCAGCTTCCATCTCACGCTGGTACAGCGCCATCGCCTCGGCATGGCGCTGCCCGATACGCGCGGAGAGCTTGCGATCGGCGATATGCCGGCGGGCGGCATCGAACGCGTCGCGCTCCAGCGCGTCGCCGGCAAGGAAGCTGGCGCGCAGCGCGTCCAGCTGCCCTTGCATCTCAGCCGGCGGGCGGCTGCGCTCGAATTGCTGGCGGGCCCCGATCAGATTCGCGCGCACGTCCTGCGCGGACGCGGCCGTGGAGGAGACGGGCGAGCCGGCCGCTGCCGTCAGGCTTGCAGCCAGGGTTGCCGCGGCCACGGCGAAACGCAGGCCCTTGGCTGCCCGCGAAAGATGATGGCGATCGGCGGAGAAATGAGCGCGGTGCATGTCGTATTCCTGTCCCTGTCCAGCAACCGGCGCATGGCCGGCCGTTCTTCGAGATGTGATGCCTGTAGGAGCGCCGATGAAGACCGGCACCGCGGATCACCGCGGCGCCGGGCTCGTGGTCATCCGCCCCAGTAGAGCCGTCCGGCGTCGAGCAGCGCCTGATCGATCATCAGGCGCAGGTCCCCGGCAGCTGCATGCGAGACCTTCAGCAGTTCGTCACTGGCCTTCACCAGCTGCGTCAGGGCCGAGTCGGCGTCGTTGGCACTCAGGGCCGCATCGGCCTTGTCCAGCCAGTTGCGGACCTGCTTGAACTCGGCCGCCGAAGCCGCCAGCTGGCGCGCTTCTGCAAGACCGCCGGTCGCGATAACTCGCAGGCTCAGGCTTGCGGTGCCCTGCGGCACCAGCTGGCTGGCCGGGCCGGTGAATACTTCGGCCGTGAAAGTCAGCTGTCCGGCGCTGAGCGGCAGTCGCACCCAGGCAACCAGCACCTTCTCGCCGTTGGCCTCGAGCTGGTAGTTCCAGACCAGCACGCCGCCCTGCACTGTTGCCGTGCCGCGGTCGACGATGACCGCACCGTCCGGCATCGGCAGCCGCAGCTGTCCCGCCGTGGCATTGCCTTCGTTGTGCAGCGTCAGACGCAGCGGCACCACACGGCCTGCCAGTGCCTCGCTGGCGTAGGCCGGCTGCACGTGCGCCAGGCCCTGTACGAGCTGTCGCGCATGGAAGCCCGCGTCACCCGCCAACACGGCCTCCGCCAGCAGGTCGTAGCCGAAGTACAGCGAGCGTCCACGTCCATAGCTGCGCGCCGCCACCGCGGAGGGATCGCTGCTCTTGCCACCGAGGTAACGGCCCAGGGACGCTGCCGCCCCGAGCTGCGCCCGCAGCGGCTTGTCACGCAGCGCGATGTCCGCATAACCCGCCGGGCCGGGTTCGGCCGCCAGCACCTCGACCCCCGTGACGCCCGCAAGCTTGCCCAGGTACTTCAGGCCCAGCGCGTCATCGAAGCCATGGTGGCGCTGGTCATGGGCGCCCGCTTCCAGCAGGCCCTCGCCGCGATACACCGCCTCGCGGAGTTCCTTCTGGACGCGCTCGTCGAGCTTGGTGCTTTCCGAGAACAGGGCATAGGTGTTGTAGCCGCCACTGCGCAGTTCCCAGGCGAAGGCATCCGCATTGGTCACGATGGTATAGGCCCAGCCTTCACGGTCCAGCAGCTTTTCCAGGAAGCTGCGCTGCAGTTCCGGGGCCGGCTCGGCCTTCTGCGAGCCGGTCGGCGGAGCGCCATCAAGCAGGATCAGGATGCGCCCCTTCTTGCCCAGCTCCAGCTTGGCCGTCACCCGCACGGGCGGCGGATCCACCGAGAAGACGTCGTATCCCAGCGCCTTCCACTTGCCGCCCACTTCGGCCTCCAGCACGCAGGCGTGCTGACCCAGCGCATAGCCCTCGGTGCTGAACACGCGCGTGAGCTGGACCTGTCCTCCGGCGAGCAGATCCTGCGTCTGTGTCGTCGTCGACACGATGCGGTCGCCGGCCAGCTCGACGATGCTCTGCCGCAGCGGCAGCTGTACAAGATCGCGCTGACCACCGTTGACCACAGTGTCGCGACAGGTCTGCGATTCCGACAGCGGCACCACCTTGCGCGAAGCCAGCACCGAACCGGTCAGCGTCAGGGAGTCGTCGCCACGCGCCTCGAAGGAGGTGGAGCCCGCCGCGATCACGCTGCCGTAGCGATCGATGACCGCCACATGCACACCGAACACGCCGAGCAGACTACCCGGCAGCTTGTAGCTGCCACGCTGCTCGAAGCTGCCGTTCGGCAACAGTTGCCGGATCGCCCGGCTCTCGCTGAACACCTGGGCACCGTTCGGATCGAACACCGTCAGCACCTGGGTCAGGTCTTCGTAGGCGTAGTTCGCCGCATAGCTGCGCGCGCGGGCCAGCAGCTGCACCGTATCGAACTCGCCATACAGCGTCTTGTCGGTGGACGGCGCGACCTTCACCGAAGCCTCGGTGCCGGTATCCGATCCGCTCGCCACGATGCCGAACTTGGCGCTGGCCTCGGCCTGCAGATAACCGCTGCCGTCGGTGAACTGGGCCTTGAGGGTGTAGCTGCCCACCGCGTGGCTGCCGGAACTGAACGGCGGATGCAGGACTGCCAGCGAACCGGCGTCGAGGCTTTGCTCCTCGTCCATCAGCGTGGCCAACGGCGCACCCTGCGGATCGAACAGGTCCAGACGCAAGCGCCCCTGCACCGCCGAGGCATTGGGGTTGTTCACGCCCAGGTCGATCACCACGTCGGTGTTGGCCGGGTAACTGGCGCGATCAGTGGCCACGCTCAGGGACACCATGCCACCGGTGCGAACCGTCGGCAGCTTCAGCGGCAGCTTGACGGTGCCGCCGGTAAAGCTGTTGTTGAACAGCAGGTAGGCCTCGCGCGCCACGGCGCGTTCCTCACCCAGCTTCATGCCTGGCAGCACCGTGTCGAACTGCACCGCCTGGCCCAGCGCGGTGACGTCCTTCAAACTCCAGACGTACTCCGCGCTGCCATCATCCCCCGGCGTGACCGAGCTCGGCGCCAGACTGAAGCCGCTGGCGGTCTGGCCCGGCTGCGTCACCAGATGCAGGTCCGTGCTGATGGCGCCGCAGCTGATCGGCATGCGCGAGATGCGATTGAAGTTGTCGGTCCACATCAGCAGACCTTGCCCATAGCGGTCGTAGACGATGAAGTCGAGGTCGTCGAGGCGCGGGTTGACACTGAAGCCGTCGAAGATCTTCGCCGGAAGCCCGCCGCGCGCCGGAATCTGGATCAGCGTGTGCTCCTCGGTGCTTTCCTGGCCCATCTCCGGCCAGTGGAATGGCGCCAGCAGCAGATTGTCGGCGCAGTCACCCGCGACCGGCATGCCCTCGTATTCGAAGCGTGCATCGGCGGTCGGCACGAGACTGACCGCCCCCGTCACTGGCGATACCTTTACCGCCGTGTTGCCCGCACGGAATATGTAGAGATTGTCGAGACCATCGATGGTGATGGCATAGACGCTGGTGACCCCGGGGACATTGATCCGGACCGCCTGTCCATCATCCCCGATCCGGTAGATCTGGCCGTTGCTCTGGGCAGCGATGACCTGGTTGCGGCTATCGATGACCATGCTGCGGACCGAACCCGTCAGCGTGGCCAGTACCTCCGCGCCGCCGTTCGGCACGACGCGCAGCACCTGGTTGCGGCCATTGGCGACGTACAGCTTGCCCTGCGGATCCACCGGCAACCCGCCGTACATGGTCATGCCGTCCAGACCGGCAGCGGTCGTGAAGACGATCTCGGTAACGCCGTCCGGTCGCACGCGCCGGATCGTGGTGGCATCTGCCAGATAGATATTGCCCGCCGGATCCGCGCCCATGGCCACGGGACGCGGGTTACCGAACAGATGTCGCAGGTTCGAGGGATCCGCCTTGGACAGCGTGGTGAAGTCAGCGCCGCTGACCGAAGCCGTCAACCGCAGCGCCGCATCGCCAGGCTGCACGTGGTTGCGATCCGTGGTGAGCGTGCCGGTGGCATGCGGTCCGACATGAAGGCTGCCGACCAGCGATCCACCCGCGGTACCGTCGCTGGGCGTCAGGTGCACACTGTACTCGCCGGCATATGTCGGAACCCAGCTGCCGAGATCGATCTCCAGCGGCGCTCCGCTGACGGCGATCGGATCCAGCTGTACCTGGACGTTGTGCATCTCCGTTCCCGCAGCAGGCGGTGTCGACGGAAGGCCGGGCTCGATCTGGTAGATCGCCGATTGCGCAGGCACAACGGCCATCAGGCGACCACCCGCCCCGCTGGCCAGTCCCTTGATCGTCGCATTGGCTGTGAACAGATTGATCTGCTGGTCGACTGCTTCACCGGTCAGTAGATCGACCTGGTACAGGCTCGACACTTCGGAGACGAAGAGACCGTCGCTGCGGTAAACCAAGGCCTGCAGGGGCGAGAAGCCGCCGGCCACCAGCGAAACCTCGCGGCCGTCGTAGCGGCTGATCATGCCGTACGGGCTGCTGCTGGCCATGTACAGCAGGCCATCGGCTCCGAAACGCATGGCTCGCACTTGCCGGATACCGCCGGCAAAGTATTCCAGCTTGTCCCCCGCCAGCCGCCGCAGCGCGACCGTGTCGGTGGCGTAGAGCTGCGATCCATCGAACATCAGTCCGGAAATGGTATCGGGGCCGCTGGCCACAGGCAGGAACCGCCCGTCTTCATGGCGGAGGACGGATCTGTCGCTGCTGGCCCACAGCACGCCGTCCGGGCCGATGGTCAAGGCCTTCGGCGCGTCCAAGGGAATCAGTTCCGACTGGCGACCGTCGGGGGAGAACCGCACGATGCCGTTGCTGTTGGCGACGTAAACCTGCCCCTGAGAATCGATGGCGATTCCCGCGGGCGCTGCCAGCGCAACGTAGGACGCCGTGGTGGCTCCGTCGATCCCGATCGTAGCCACGCGATTCTGCGCAGCCTCGATGATCGCCAACTCATCGCCGCGGACGGCGAAACCGTTCATCCCGGCCAGTTCGGCGCTGGCATGGCGGTCGGAGAGATTGCCGTCGGCCGCGATGGTGACGATGCGCCCAGCGCCGCTGATGCTGCCGTAGAGCTTGCCATTGGCCGCATGCAGGCGGTCCACCCGGACGCCGGCATAAAGGCGCGGCAAGCCGCTGTCCGCACTCATGCTGTAGACGCGGCCGAAGGAACTGTCGGCGAACACGATCTCGCCATCCAGCCATTCCACGTCGACCGGCGCGCCGAATCCGGCCACCGTGCGCTGTAGCTGGCCGGCCGCGTCGTACTGCCGCAGCAAGGCCGCGGAGTTATCGAGGATGTCGAATGCGCCAGAGGCGGTACGAGCGAATGCGTGGCCGTTGCCGATGCCGCTCAGCAGCGTCGTCTTCTGGCCGCTGCCTTCGATGCGAATGAAGCTGCCGGACCCGATCAGCACATAGGCCGAGCCATCGCTGAAGTAGGACAGGGCGACGACGTCGTCCACGCTGGTCCAGGCCGTCGGAGTGCCGTTCGACGCGAAGCGCTGGATCTTGCCGTCCTCGGTGGCGACGATCAGGCCGCCTGCACCGTCGACGTCGATGTCGCGAATCCGGCTTGCCGTGGTCGCGAAGGTCTCGATGGTGTTGTTGACCTTGACCCGGTGGATCTTGTTGCTGGTGTCATCGACCAGGAATGCCGTGTTGTCGGAGGCCACGGCCAGTCGACGTGATGCGGGCACCGTGACGCGCAGACTGAAACCCCCGGTCAGCGACATCTGCATCAGCTTGGTGCGATCAACCAGTGCGTAGGCACCGCCACCGTTGCGCAGTGCGATGTCGTACCCCGTTCCGGCAAGGCTCGACACCAGCACACTGGCACGCCCCGTGGCCGGAATACGGGCGATGTTCGAGGTGTTCAGGATGTAGCGGGTACCGTCTGCCGCAGCGACCATGCCCACCGCGGAACTGATCAAAGGCTGGGCCAGCGTTTCGCGGACCCCGCTGCTGGAGATTCGGCTGATCCGGTTGCCGCTGGTTTCAGCGACCAGCAGCTGGCCGGTGTTGTCCATCGAGACGCTCGATGCATTGACCAGCCCGCTGCCAAATACCGAGGCAGTGGTGCTGCCAGGCAGGTATCGCAGCACCGTCGAGGCGCCATTGACTGCGTACAGCTCGCCGCCATTGCCTGCAAAGATATCCGCCACCGCAGGCCCCAGCCTGCCACTCGGCAGCAGGCTTTCGATGAGACCGTCGGCATTGCGACGCCGCAGGGAACCGTCGGTGCCGGCGACATACAGCTGCCCGGCACTGTCGTAGGTGATCCCCCCGGGCTGCGCACTGAAGGATTGGCTGAACCGCGTCACGGCGCCCGTCGGAGACACGCGCTCGATGCTGGAACTGCCGGCCGACGTCACCAGGAGGTCGCCCGACGGGGAGAGAACCAATCCCTGCGGCGACGATATGCCGGTGGCGAGGTTGGTGATCGCTCCGGTGGCGCTGACACGCACGACGCGACTGGCGTTGCTGTCGGAAACCAGGAAGCCGCCTCCGGGCGCGGCAACGATGCCGGTCGGCCGGCTGAGGCCGGCGGCGAGAAACACCTCCGTGCGTCCGCTGCTGTCGACACGCAGCATTGAATTTTCATGGAAGTTGGGCACGTAGAAGCGGCCATCCGCGCCCTTGGCCGCGCCCGGCGCACCGAGGAACCCGCGCCGCAGCATCTCGGTCCGCTGGCCATCCGGGGCAATCCGCATCAGCGTGTCGTAGATGCCCACCGAGCCAGTGGCATAGAGGTTGTCGTTCGCGTCAGCGGTGATGGCGGTGACCGCGGCCAGGCCGCTGGGCGTCGAGCCCGGTGCGATCACGCCAGCGATCACCTTGTAGATGGCACCAGTGCCGGCGATGACGCGCAGGCTGCCATCGCTGACCAAGGTCAGATCGACCAGCGTGACGCTCGCCGGGAACGTCACCAGAGTCTGCGCCTGCCCGGAGGGCGTCACCTTGATGACGGCTCGGTTACCTAGATTGATCAAGTACAGATTGCCCAGAGCATCGCTGACGGCCGGACCGGGCTGGACCAGCGGGGTACCGGCAGCGAGTTGGGTCACCGCAGCCGTCGCGGGCAGCGATGCCGAGGTATCCGGGGTATCGAGCACGATCGAAAGCCGCGCCGAGCCGCCCGGATAAGGCAGGTTGCCGCGGTTGCCAACCAGCGCCGACAGGCTGACAGATTCCTGCGTGCCGGCCTGGGTGACCGGAGGATTCACGGTCAGGCCGCCGCCGATCATCGTCTTCGGCCGGATGGTCACGCCGGTGGAGGCCTCGGCCAGCACTTCGCCGCTGAGCGCGGCCGCCGACACCACGATGCTGTAGTCACCCTCGACGGCAACCTGGTTGTACCACTTCGATCCCAGGTCCACGCTCGCGCTGGCCGGCACCAGGTAGGCCGCGTCCGCAGCCTGCTGCCCGAGCACGAGGAGCTTGAACGGCACCGTCTCCACCAGGCGCCGCTCGCTGTCGTAGATCCTCGCGGTAAACACCAGCTGCTGGTCCTGCGCCCGCTCATTGCGGGCGGTCACGGCAATCTTGACGTCGCTGAAGGGATCGTAGGCCGCCAGATCAGTCGCGGCGCTGAGGCGGATGCCCTTGTCCTCGGCCCGCGTCAGCGGGAAATCGACCTCGACGTTGCCGAAACTCGGGGCATTCACCGCATAGGTCTGGCTGTAGTAGCCGCTGCCCTCGATGACGACGTTGAGATGCTTCTCGGGGAGACCCTCGATGCGGTAGACGCCACGGGCGTTGGTCACCGCGAGGAAATCCGTCCCCTGGACGCGCACGACGGCACCCGCGACACCCGCTCCGCTGGCGGCATCGATCACATCGCCAAACAGGGTCAGGCTGGTCGCGGTGCGTTGCAGCCGCAGGTCGCCGATGCGGTTGATGCCGGCGGACAGCATGCCGGTGAAGCTTGCGGCGTCGTAGCCGCTGGCTTGCACGGCAATCGACACGCTGCCCGGATCAAGCTGGTCGAGGCTGAAACTGCCCTCGGCCGACGAGCTTGCGCTGCGGCCGGCAATTGTCACCTCTGCACCGCCGATTGCAGCGTCGGTGTCGGCCGCCACGATACGGCCACTCAGCGTGGCCTTGGTCGGTACCTCCTCTTCCTCCGCGTACAGCGCCGGCGAGAAGTTGTAGCTGCCGCCTGCAGCGAAGTTCACCGCGGCAGCAGCGGTGCGGTAACCGGTCTTCTGCGCGACGATGCTGCCCGCGCCGGCGGAGATGCCGCTGAGTTCGAAGCCGCCGTTGGCGCTGGTCAGGGACGAAAGGCTGATGCCATCGACCGTGGCGGCAACCGTGACTGCCGCCAGCGGCTGGCCGCTGCCCCCATCGACCACGACGCCGCGCACCAGCGCACGGTCCGATTGCACCGCCAGCGCGATGCTGCCGATGTCGGCCAGGCCGCCACCACTGACGCTGAGCTGCAGCTGCGCCGAAGAGTAGCCCGCCCTGGAGACCATCAGGGTGTGACTGCCGGCGCTGACGCCAATCTCGAACTGGCCATTCTGGTCTGCGCTGAGACTGGATCCGCTGACACGGATGCTGGCGCCTTCCAGCGGCGCCCGCGTGGCGGCATCAACCACCTTGCCCTTGATGCGCCCCTGCGACGACGACGGTTGCAGACGCAGGTCGCCTGCCTTGTTGACGCCCACCGACAGGACGCCGCTGAAGCTGGCATCGAGATAGCCGCTGGCTATGACGCGGATCTGGCTGTCGCCTGGCGGCAGGTCACGCAGCGTGAAGCTGCCGTCCGCTGCCGCAGAAGTGTGCGCCTCCCCGACGCTGATGGTCGCTCCCGATATCGGGGTCGAGGTATCGGCGGCGATGATGCGTCCCTGCAGGGTCGCCAGCGTCGGCGACTCGGCACCTTCCGGATACAGCGCGGGCGAGAAGCTGTAGCTGGTCCCGCCCAGCACGTTGAGGCTGGTGCTCAGGCTGCGATAACCGGTCTTCTCCGCGACCACGGTGCCCTGCCCCGCCGGCACGCTGACGATCTCGTAGGCGCCGTTGGCTGAGCTCAGCGCGGAATGCTGCTGGCCACCCACTTCGATGCGGAGGGTCGCAGCGGCCAGAACCTGGCCGGTGCGACCATCAGTCGCCGTGCCGCGCAGCACGGCGACATTGGCCGGAACGTCCAGCGCGATGATGCCGGCGTCTGTCGTGGTGCCGACCGACAGGCTCACCTGGAGCTGGCGGGGCGCGTAGCCAGCGCGTGCAATCGCCAGCGTCTGCGCACCAGAGCCGAGGCCGCCGGTCTGGAAACGACCATTCTGGTCGGTCAGCACACCCAGGCCGTTGACGCTGACGCTGGCGTCCTTCAGCGGCGTGCGGCTGCCCGCATCGACCACCTGGCCAGTGACGCGCCCCTGGACTGAGGGCGGCGGGGAAACCTTGCCGCCAAGCGCGCGCAAGGCGAGGCTGGTGAGGAAGGGATCGTGCTGCCAGCTGCCGTCTTCGGCCTGCGCGGCCTTCAGGGCCGCAACCAGATCGGCGTACTGCGTGCTGTCGGCGGTATTGGCGGCGAACGCCAGCGTCGCCAATGCGTCATACAGGGTCTGTCCATAACCGCTGTCACCGCCGCGGGCGCTCTTCATCCAGTCGACCGCGCGGGCGACGTAGGTGCCGGAGGCATAGGCATCGCGATAGGCCGCCAGTGCCTGCAGGGCATAAGCCGTGGCAAACAGCGAACCGCGGCTATCGGGCGTGGAGAAGCCGCCATCGGCCTGCGCGGAGGAAACGAGGTAGTCGAGCGCGGCCTTCAGGGAAGCCGCCTCGCCAAAGCCGGAGACATGAAACGCCAGCAGGGTCCAGGCGGTGTCGAGCGAATTGCTGCGCGCAGCGGCGACGTCGCCGAACCCGCCATCAGCATTCTGCCGGGCACGCAGGTCCGCGATGAAGTTCGCCGGCTGCTGCCCGGAGCGCACCAGCGCGATCGCCGAACGCGCCAGCACCTCGGTCGACGCGTCGCTGTCGACGCTGACGCGGTGCACGAGCACAGGAGAGGCGGCGTTGAAAGTGGCCAGGGTCAGCAGCGTTTCCGCTGCGGACTGCCGGGCATTGGCGACCGAGCCCTGCTCGCCGCCGAGGCTGCCGTCGGCCGAAACCTGCGCGGTGAGCCAGCCAAGCCCGCGACTGACCTCCGGCGACTCTGTCGCATGCACGGTGGCGATACCGCCCACCATGGCAAGGAAGAAACCGGCGCAAACGAATCCCCAGAGCCTGTAAAAACAGGCCCACATCCCGCGCTTCAGCATTGTCGGCAGCCCCCGATTAGCAGCCGTTGATTAATCTGCCTATGGAGGGCGCCTGCATTCAGCGCTCTGCTTCATCTCCGGCAGCGGGACGCAAACTACCGACACTGAATGAACATTGCAATCTGACTTGGACGTCAGTTCCAGTCCAGCCACAGGCTGCCATCGCGATGGACGGCCTCTTCGTTGAAGCCGGTGCTGCCGCTCTCGATCCGACGATGGACGTTGACGGCCGGCTTGAGCACCGCGTCGCGTCCAAGATCAAAGCGCTGCAGTTTCACCAGCCGCATGTAGGCGCGATTCAGCGCCAGCGCCCGTGCCGGCGATGGATGGAGCAGCCATGCCAGATCGCGTGAGCCCGAAGCTGCGGCGCTCAACAGCAGATCTTCGCGGGGCGTGCCGCGCCGGAAGAAGCGGCGCAGCATTTCATCATTGGAGCGGAATTCGTCGGCGCCGCCGACACGCTGCAGATAGGTCAACACCTCCGGCATCGGGTGAGACCACTGGGGCACGTCGCGCTGACCGACCAGGGTTTGCGGCTTCCAGCCCTCGGCGCCGGGAAGCTTGCGCGGAAAGGCAAAGGTCTGGTCGGCAGTCACCCCGATGGTGCCGTGGCAACCCATGCAGTAGTAGTGCTCTTCCTGGGTTTGAAGGCGCAGGCGTCCCTGCGCGTCTTCGATGTAGCCCTGCAGCTTCCAGCCAAAGTCGTTGACGTAGCCGGTGTCCGGGCGCCCCTTGAACAGGGGCAGCACGCCGGTGTCCTTGTGGTGTTTCTCTTCCTCGTAGAAACGGTCTGCGAGTGCCTGCGCATGGCCGCGCCATTTCACCGAATAGCGCAGCTCCTTCATGCGCACCGACATGAAGTTCGGCGCATCCGCATCCAGGTAGCGCACGGAGTGCAGAAACTCGGTGCCCGCCGGATAGCTGCCCCATTCCACCCGCACTGCGCGGGCGGCGCCGGCGTAGCGCGGCGGCAGCGAACGTATCCGGCGTACCTGCCCGCCGATCCTGCCGTCATCATCGAGATCCCACTGCAGCAGGGCCTCGTCGACCGCTTCCACCTCGCGCCCCGTATCGCGCAGTACCAGCGGGCTGGGTGTCGCCATCGTGGCCTCGACGATGGCCAGGTTGAGCCTGTAGATCTCGTTCGACTGCGCCAACGTGGCATCGATGCGGAATTCCCAGGGCAGACGGATCATCACATCGTCGGTACTGCCGTTGGTGGGCCAGAAGGTCCCGGGGAAGGGCTTGAACCGCACCGCACGCCAGCCGCTGCCATCGCGCGCGAAACCCGCTTCGTCAAACCCCGCGTGGATATCCAGATCAGGCAGCCACGCCGCCTGCCCGGTGTAAGCCGCCAGCGCCTGGCGCAGGGGCGTGTAGTTGTCGCTGCGAATGTAGTCGCGCACCGCTGCAGCAGACGGATTGGAGCTTGCCGCTGGCAGGAACAGGTTGGACCAGTGGTTGCTGACCCCCTCGTCGCTGAAGGCGTACTGCAGCTGCAGACGCCAGTCGTCCATCTGGTTCAGTCCCTGCCGCTGCGTGTGACAGGTCCAGCAGGGATTGGAAACGCCTCCGGTCTTGGTGTAGCACTGCGGAGGGATCACCGCTTCGCGATTGGCGATCCGGCCGACACTGGCCATCGCCTGCGCCAGCGGATCGTATGATCGAAGTCCTTCTGCCGGCGCCGCCAGCACTTCCAGGCTGGCGAAGAGCATGGCAAGGCCTGTAAGCCAGTAGCGGCGAGCTTGCGTCATTGCGGAATTTCCCTGGGACCCTGGACCCGCGTGGCGGGCGGCGCAGATGAAATCCAGTTTGACCAGGATCGTCAATCTGACAGCGCAGTCACCTCTGCCAACTCCGCGGAGTTGCCTCCGGGCGCGTTCAGCGGTTCATCACCAGGCCCATGCCCGCCGCCAGCAGGCGCCGCGGCAGCAGCCGCGGGAACACCGAGCCGATCTTGATGCCGACGCCAGGCACATAGACGCAGGCGTCGCGCCGCAGCGCGGCCAGGCTGCCGCTGACCACCGACTCCGCGGTGGCCATCATCGCCTTCGGGATCACCTTGCGCAGCTTGTCGCTGCCGGTGGCTTCGAAGAACGGCGTATCCACCGGGCCCGGGCAGACCGCGAGGAAGCGCACGCCGCGGCCGCGGTACTCGGCCCACAGGCCCTGGGTCAGCGACAGCACGTAGGCCTTGGTCGCGCCGTAGACGCTCATGTAGGGCATCGGCTGGAAGGCGGCGGCGGAGGCGATATTGATCACTGCGCCGTGGCCGGCCGCGACCATCGCCGGCAGGAAGGCATGGGTCAGGTCGGTCAGCGCGGCGATGTTGAGCGCGATCATGCGCTGGTCGCGCTCCGGCCCGTCCGCGTGGAACAGCGTGGAGGAGCCGAAGCCGGCGTTGTTGACCAGCAGGTCCACCTCGAGGCCGCGCTGCTTCACTTCCTCCAGCAGCAGTTCGCCCGGATCGGGCTTGCCCAGGTCCATCGCGATCACCTCGACGCGACGGCCATGGGCGACGCGCAGGGTCTGCGCCAGCCGCTCCAGCTCATCCTGTCGACGCGCCACCAGGATCAGGTCGCTGCCCTCGGCAGCGAGTTGCGCGGCGAACAGCGCGCCGATGCCGCTGGAAGCGCCGGTGACCAGCGCAGTGCGATAGACCGTGGACATGTTCAGCTCCTTGCGAATCCCGACCGCCTGCGGCGGATGCGGGGGCACAGCCCCCGCCGGTTCAGCGCAACAGCCCCAGCAGCTTCTGCAACTCGCTGTTGCTCTTGAAGGCCACGGTCAGCTTGCCGCGACCCTTGTCGTTCTGCTGCAGCTTGACGGCCAGGCCGATACGGCCCGCCAGTTCCTTTTCGATCTCGCCGATCGCCGGCGGCGGCGCGGCCTTCGGCTTCTGCTGCGGCTGTGCGTGCACCAGCGCCTCGGTCTGGCGCACCGACAGGTGCTGCTCCGCGACCATCTTCGCCAGCGAGCACTGGCGCGCGCCCTGCACCGCCAGCAGCACCTTGGCATGACCGAAGGACAGGCGGCGCTCGCGCACCAGTTCCTGCACTTCCGGATCGAGTTCCATCAGGCGCAGCAGGTTGCTGACCGCGGCGCGCGACTTGCCGACCGCCTCGGCGCAGGCCTCGTGGGTCAGGCCGCATTCGGCGATCAGCTTGTGCAGCGCTTCCGCTTCTTCCAGCGGATTGAGGTCGGCGCGCTGGATGTTCTCGACCAGGGCCACTGCCATGGCACCGCGATCATCCATCGAGCGGATCACCGCCGGGATCTGCTTGAGTCCGGCCAGCCTGGCGGCGCGCCAGCGGCGCTCGCCGGCGATGATTTCGTAGCGGTCGCCGCCGACGGGGCGCACCACGATCGGCTGCACCACGCCCTGGGCGCGGATCGAGTCCGCCAGCGAGGTCAGCGCCTCGTCGTCGAAATGGCGACGCGGCTGGTGCTGGCCCGGCGCGAGGCGGTCGAGCGCGATCTCGCGCAGTTCCTCGCCCCCGCCCTCGTTGCCCGGATTCACCTGGGCGACGCTGGACAGCAGGGCATCCAGACCGCGGCCCAGTCCTCTTTTCTTGGCATTCATGCTGCGAAACCTTCAGGGGCGAAGCCATCCATGGCGCAGCGGTCCGGCCCGGCCATCCATGGCCGGGCGCTCACCGGGGCGAATGTCCACTGGACATTCGCCACAGCCCCGGCTCGCCCGCGCTTCTTTGCAGCATTCATGCGTTGAGTCTCATCTGTCCGCCGTCGTGGCGACGCAGCACCTCGCCGGCCAGCGCCAGGTAGGCCTTGGCACCGGAGGACTGCGCGTCGTACAGCATCACCGGCAGGCCATGGCTGGGCGCCTCGGCCAGGCGCACGTTGCGCGGGATGATGGTGCGGTAGACCTTGTCGCCAAAATGCTGGGTCAGCTGCGCCGAGACGTCATTGGCGAGGTTGTTGCGCGGATCGAACATGGTCCGCAGCAAGCCCTCGATCTCCAGCTTGGGATTGATCACGCGCTTGATCTTGTTGACCGTGTCCATCAGCGCGGTGAGCCCTTCCAGCGCGTAGTACTCGCACTGCATCGGGATCAGCACGCCGTCGGCGGCGACCAGGGCGTTGACGGTCAGCTTGGACAGCGCCGGCGGGCAGTCCAGCAGGATGAAGTCGAACTGGTCGGCAACTTCGGCGAGCACCGTCTTCAGCGCGAAATCGCCGGCGGCGACATCGCGCAGCTTGATCTCGGCCTCGGTCATGTCGCCGTTGGCCGGCATCAGTGACAGGCCCACCGCCGGCAGATACTGAATCACTTCGCCGGGCTTGGCCTTTTCCAGCAACAGGTCGCGCGCGGTCTTGAGCACCGTGCTCTTGTCGACGCCGATGCCCATGGTCGCGTTGCCCTGGGCGTCGAGGTCCACCAGCAGCACGCGGCGCTTGGTGGCCGCCAGCGAGGCAGCGAGATTGATGGACGTAGTGGTCTTGCCGACCCCGCCCTTCTGGTTGGCGACAGCGATGATGTAACTCATGTGCTCACTTCAAACCTGCAATGACCGCGTGGCGATCTTCATCCAGCCCCGGCACCTGCAGGCGATGCGTCCCCCTGATGACGAATCGAGCCGGCACTTCGGCCAGCTCTTTGGCGTCTAGTTTGCCCTTCATGGCGACCCATTCGCCACCGGGCGCCAGCAGCGCCCCGGTTCCGTTGAAGAAATCGGCCAGCGAGGCGAAGGCGCGGCTGCAGATCCGCTCGAACGGCCGTTCGGCCTCGAAGGATTCTGCCCGCGCCTCGGCCACCGTCACGTTGGGCAGGCCCAGCGTGCGTACCGCATGACGCATGAAGCGTACCTTCTTGCCGTTGCTGTCCAGCACCGTCACGTCCAGCGCCGGGTTGGCGATGGCCAGCGGAATGCCCGGCAGCCCGGCACCTGCACCGACATCGAGCAGGCGGCCGCGCACATGGGGCAGCAGCGCCAGCGAATCCAGCAGGTGGCGCGTCACCATCTCGGCCGGATCGCGGATCGCGGTCAGGTTGTAGGCCGCATTCCACTTCTCCAGCTCGGCCAGGTAGGCCATCAGCGGCTCGGCCAGCGTCGCCGGCAAGCCCAGTTCCGCCAGCCCGGCATCCAGCAGCGCACGCGGATCGCGGGCACGGCGGTAGGGGGAGGGAGACGGACTCATGGCGGGACGGCGGACCTCGGAAGGGCGCGCAGTATAACGTCCGGGCGGCGGGCGGGCCTTGGCCGGCGGCTACTTAGTGCCCACACCATTGATCCTCGCAGGGAATGCCATCTCCGTCTCCGTCCATTTGGGTCCCGGGACAGTTCCGCTGATAGAAGCTGGCTTCGGCGCAGGAGGACATTTCGGGGCAGCGGGTCTTGCCCTCGCAGCGATAAGGCGAATCAGCGCGCGAAGCAACCGGTTTGGCCGCGACCGGCATGACGTCCGGCGCCGCCGGGGGACGCCAGCGCTGGTACGCACCCACGCCGATGGCAGTCAGCAGGATGACCGGCAGCAGGGGCTTGGCGAAGGAGTAGCGGCTGGAAGATGCCTCTGCGGCCGGCTTGCGCAGCGGCGCACCGGCGAACCCCACCTTCTCCGCCTTGAAGCGCCCGTCCTCGCCCTTGACCGCCTCATAGGTGACGATGTCGCCGACCCTCGGCCGCCGCCCGCGGTCAGTGAAGGCACTGACATGCAGGAACAGCTTGTCACTGCCGCCGTTCCATTCAATGAACCCAAAGCCGCGATCTTCGTTCCACACCGTGATCCTGCCCTGGTATCGCATGGACGGCATTTCCAAAAACGGCTAGCGCTTCAACGATCCCAGGATTCCCCGCAGCAGTGATCGCCCGACCTCGCGTCCGACCGTGCTGGCAATGCTGCGCGTCGCACTCTTCACCGCCGCCTCGACCACCGTGTCGCCGCGGCGGGCAGCGGGCCTGCGCGGCGCGGGTTCGGCGCGGCCGGCACCGGGGGCCGGCTGGCGCGAGGCCTCGTCCCACCAGCCGCCGCCACCGGACTTGGGTGCCGGAGCGGGCGCCGGGGGCGCAGCCGGGGGCGCCGGTGCGGCACGCTGGGCCAGCTTTTCGTAGGCCGACTCACGATCCTGCAGCGTGTCGTACTTGCCGGCGACCGGGCTGCGCGACATCACCAGCTTGCGCTCTTCCGGCGTCAGCGCGCCCATGCGCGAGCGCGGCGGGCGGATCAGGGTGCGTTCGACGATGCCCGGGATGCCCTTGTCCTGCAGGGTCGACACCAGCGCCTCGCCGACACCCAGTTCGGTGATGACGGTGGCGACGTCGAGCTTCGGATTGCTGCGGAAGGTGGTGGCGGCGGCCTTGACCGCCTTCTGGTCGCGCGGGGTGAAGGCGCGCAGCGCGTGCTGCACGCGGTTGCCGAGCTGGCCCAGCACGGAATCCGGCAGGTCCAGCGGGTTCTGGGTGACGAAGTAGACGCCGACGCCCTTGGAACGGATCAGGCGCACCACCTGCTCGACCTTCTCCACCAGGGCCTTAGGCGCATCCTTGAACAGCAGGTGGGCCTCGTCGAAGAAGAACACCAGCTTCGGCTTGTCGAGGTCGCCGGCCTCGGGCAGGCGCTCGAACAGCTCGGCCAGCAGCCACAGCAGGAAGGTGGCGTACAGGCGCGGCTTCTGGAACAGCTGGTCGGCGGCAAGCACGTTGATGATGCCCTTGCCGCTGAGGTCGGTGCGCATGAAGTCGGCGAGGTCCAGCGCCGGCTCGCCGAAGAAGGCCTCGGCACCGTCCTGTTCCAGCTGGATCAGCGAGCGCTGGATTGCGCCAACCGAGGCCTTGCCGACCAGACCGTAGTCCGCGCCCAGCGACTTGGCGTTGTCCGCCACATGCGACAGCGCCGCACGCAGGTCCTTGAAGTCGAGCAGCAGCAGGCCCTGCTCGTCGCAGTACTTGAACACCAGCGACAGCACCGCCTCCTGCACGTCGGACAGGTCCAGCAGGCGCGCGAACAGCGTCGGGCCCATGTCGGAGACGGTGGCGCGGATCGGATGGCCGCCAACGCCGAACACGTCCCAGAACACGGTGGGATAGTTCTGCGGCGCGTAGTTCGCCATGCCGATCTGTGCGGCGCGCTCGACCAGCTTCGGCTTGGCTTCGCCAGCGGCGGCAATGCCGGACAGATCGCCCTTGATGTCGGCCGCGAACACCGGCACGCCGATGTCGGCGAAGCCCTCGGCCAGGCCCTGCAGGGTGATGGTCTTGCCGGTGCCGGTGGCGCCGGCGATCAGGCCGTGGCGGTTGGCGTAGGCGGGCAGCAGGAACTGGGGCGTGTCGTCGCCCTTGCCGATCAGGATCGGGTCGGTCATGGCTGGTGGGATGGCGGCTGGAGGGGGTGCCGCATCTTCGCCAATCGAGGTGACAAAAGGGAAGGCTCTTTCCCTTCTCCCTTCGGGAGAACTGTTGGCCCCCGGCGCGGACTGACTCAATGTCAGTCCGCGTTAAGCCAACAGTGCCGCGCAGCGGCGGATGAGGGGCGCGCCTTCAAACGGCGCTGCCGATCATTCCACCGGCGCCCCTCACCCTCGATCCCTCTCCCGATGGGAGAGGGAAGATCAGATCAGGCCAACCTTGCCCGCGCCGCCGCCATCTCGATCACCTCGGCCCGTTCGGCGGCGTAGTTGCCCGCGATGTATTCCTTGCTGAAGTCGTCCGTCAGGATCACGTCGAAGCGCACCCGGTCGTAGTCGGCGGCCTGGTCGGCCTCCTCGCGCGTCATCAGCTGGCGGGTGACCGCGTCCCTGAGTCGCTCTGCGACGGTATCGCCGGCCAGCTCGCCCTTGTTGGCCAGGCGGAAGTACTTCAGGTAGGCCGGCTCGCTGCGCTGCGCCACGTCCCAGGCATGTTCCATGCGCCCGACCGGGTCGTGCACGCCGCCGTTCCTGAACACCAGCCAGGACAGGCGCTCGCGCACATCGCTGTGTTCCAGCAGCAGGTCTGCGACCTGGGCGTTGAGGCGGTCGCTGACCGGCCTGGTGCTGTTGCCCAGCGGGAACACCACGCCGCTCATGACGACGCGCGCCCAGGCCACCGGGAAATTGGCGAGGAAGCCCTCGAAGGCGCGGGCGATCTCGAACATGGCGTGGTCCAGCGCCCAGCGCGCATGCGCCAGCTCGGCCTCGGACTTGCTGCCCTCGAGGTAGAACTTGGCCACC
>DATILC010000120.1:0-9439 GCA_035476855.1 Solimonas sp.
CACCGCGCCGTGCATGAGCTGGCCGAGCGTGCCACCGGCCTCTACGAGGGCGCCCGCGACCGCATCGCGCGCTGGTTCAACACGCCGCGCGAGGAGATCGTCTTCACCCGCGGCACCACCGAGGCAATCAACTTGGTCGCCCGCAGCTTCCTCGCCCCGCGCATCCAGCCCGGCGACGAGGTACTGCTGACCGGCATGGAGCACCACTCCAACATCGTGCCCTGGCAGCTGGCGGGCGCGAAGACCGTCGCCGCACCGGTCAACGATGCGGGTGAACTGATATTCGAGGAATGGCTCAAATTGCTGGGCCCGCGCACCCGGCTGGTCGCGGTGGTGCACGTCTCCAACTCGCTGGGCACGATCAACCCGGTCGCCGACATGATCCGCGAAGCCCATGCCCGCGGCATCCCGGTGCTGGTCGACGGCGCCCAGGCCGTCGCCCATGTACCGGTGGATTTCCCCGCCCTGGGCGCCGATTTCTACGTCTGCTCGGCGCACAAGGCCTACGGCCCTACCGGCTTCGGCGCCCTGGTGGCGAAGCGCGAGCATCTCGAGGCGATGCCGCCCTGGCACGGCGGCGGCGACATGATCCGCACGGTCGCCTTCGAGGGCAGCACCTGGAACGACGTCCCCTACAAGTTCGAGGCCGGCACGCCGGACATGGCCGGGGCCATCGGCTTTGCCAGGGCGCTGGACTGGATCGAATCGGTCGGCCTGGCGGCGATCGCCGCCCACGAGCACGCCCTGCTGGAGTACGCCACGCCGCGCGTCGCCGCGGTCCCGGGCCTGCGCCTGATCGGCACTGCCGCCAGCAAGGGCGGCATCCTGTCCTTCGTCATGGAGGGGGCGCATCCCCATGACATAGGAAGCATTCTCGACCAGGAAGGCGTGGCGATCCGAACCGGTCATCACTGCACCATGCCGCTGATGGAACGTTTCGGCGTCCCGGCCACGGCCCGCGCCTCGCTGGCGGCCTACAATGGCCGGGACGACATCGACCAGCTGGTTGCCGCACTGCACAAGGTCGTGAGGCTGTTCGCTTGAGGGGCCGGGTTGGCGCCATGAGGGGCTGCCGCAGCGCCGCTGCTGTGCAATCATGCGCTTACGCATGAATGCACAAACCCCGCCACCGCCGGCTGTCGTCGCCACCCTGCCAGTCCTGCGCTGGCATGAGCGACTGCAGTTCAAGCTGGGCGCCACCATGCTGGTGCTGTTCCTGCTGCTGCTGGTCGGGGCCGTGGTCGCCGGCAAGTTGCTGGTGCACAACCGGCTGACTGCCGAAACCTTCCGCTACGAACAGCAGAGCGGCCAGCGCCTGTCGCTGCAGGTCGGGCAGTACGGCAGCCAGGCCGAGGACATGGCCAAGGCCATCGCCGCTGCGGCGCTGTCGCAGCCGCTGGACAACCTGCGCAGCCTGGTGCCGGCCCTGCTCGCCAGCAGCAGCATTCCCTATGGTGCCGTCGGCGTCTGGCCCGAACCCAACAGCCTGCGACCCGGTGTCGAGCGCGGCAGCCTGATGTGGCTGCGTGGCGCCAACGGCGCGCCGCAGTTCCGCGAGGACTACAACGATCCGCGGGTCGTGCCCTACTGGCGCGAGAAGTGGTACACGCCGGCGCGCTATATGGAGCAGCCGCGCTGCGCCTGGAGCCTGAGCGCGCGCGATCCGCTGGCCAAGACCACGATGCTGGCCTGCGCCCTGCCGCTGCGCCGGGGCGAGCGCTTCCTCGGCGTGGTCACGGTGGCATTGCCGCTGTCGCTGCTGACCGAGGAATTCGCGCGCCAGACCGAGGGCGACCGCGGCTATTCGCTGCTGCTCGACACCGACAACCAGCTGATGGCCAGCTCCGGCGGCCTCACCGCCAAGCTGACCGAGGGCAAGCTGCTCAACCTCGCCGGCCTGGCGCAGCAATTCACCGCCTACAACCCGCTGGCGCTGGACCTGCATGCACGCAACGAAGCGCTGCTGACCGAATTCGCGCAGTCGCCGCTGGCGGCGCAGGTTCCCAAGCTGCAGGCAGCGACACGGGAAATGTCCAAGCAGGAAGCGCAGACCGCGCTGCTGGCACTGTGGATGGGCCAGCAGCCGAAGCAGCTGTGGCAGGCCGAAAGCGCGCTGTCCCTGCTCGACAGCGATCCGGTGATCGGCGGCCGCAGCTATGTCACCGGCTTCGAGCTGGGTTATCCCGGCTGGCGGCTGCTGCGCGTGACCTCGGCCAGCGAAGGCTATGCCGGTGCCGATACGCTGTTCCTGCACGTGCTGGCGGTGGTCGCCGCCGCCGCCGCCCTGCTGCTGCTGCTGGTCTATGTCGGCGTGCGCGTGCTGCTGCTGCGGCCCGTGACGCGCATGGTCGCGCAGATGTCGGAAACAGCCGGCACCCAGGACACCCTGACCACGCTCAGCAACGACAGCTCGGTCAACGAACTGGGGCTGTTCGCGCACTGGCACAACGAGCGTATCCGTCAGGTGCGCGATCTGTCCGACCGCAACCGCAGCATCAGTTCACAGCTGGTCACCGAGACCAGCGAACGCCGCAGCGCCCAGGAATCGGCGACGCGTCAGCAGGAACGCCAGACGCAGACCATGCAGGTGCTCGCCGAGGCGGTGATCAGCACCGACGAGAACGGCCGCGTCGAGGACATGAATGCTGCCGCGGAGCGCTTCACTGGCGTGGCCCTGCGCAACGCGCGCGGACGCCCGCTGGCCGAAATGCTGGTGCTGAAGCTCTCCGCCAATGGCCAGCCCGCACCCGACCTGGCCAAGGTAGCGACGGAACGCGGTGCGCGCGTCGACTACGACGAGAGCCTGTCGATCGCCGGCAAGGATGGCGAACCGCGTCCGATCAGCGCCTCGACCGCACCGATCCGCAACCGCAGTAACCGCATCAGCGGCGCCGTCGTGGTGCTGCGTCCACGGCCAGTCGCGGTGGCGGCACCAGCAGCGCCAGCTGCGGCCACGCCCGCCGCAGGCGCCGCGGCCGGCCCCGCCGCGCCTCCCGTCGAAGCCGCCGCCGCTGCCGCGCAGAAGGACCCGCTGACCGAGCGGCCGCTGCGTCCGGTCTGCGAGAAACGCATCCGCGAGCTGATCGAGGCTGCCCGACTGTCGCCACGCACCCATGCCTTCCTGTGGCTGGACGTGGATCAGCTTGCCCGGGTCAACGACGGCGGCGGCGCTGCAGCCGGCGATGCCGTGCTGCTGCGCCTGTCCGAGCTGCTGGTCAACCTCACCGGCACAGCCGGGGAGGTCTATCGACTGGCTTCCGACGAGTTCGGGATCCTGCTGGCCAACTCCGGCAATGACCGCGCGCGAACCTTCGGCGAGGCGCTGCGGCGCACGATCGCGTCGACCCGCTTCATCGCCGAGGGACGCCAGTTCAACCTCACCGCGAGCATCGGCATTGCCGACTTCAACGGCCAGACCGATTCCGCCAGCGAGGTGTTCCGCCGCGGCCAGGAAGCCTGCGATGCCGCCAAGCGCGCGGGCCGCAACGGCCTCAAGGTCTACGACGACAGCATGAGTCGCCATCGCGCCCCGTCCGACGACGCGGTATGGGTGCGGCGCATCCGCAACGGCCTCGACAATGGCCTGATGCACATGACCATGCAGCTGGTGCAGCCGCAGGTCGGCAGTTCCGTGGACGGCAAGATCTACGAGCTGCAGCTGGCGCTGGAGGACGAGGAAGGCTTCTGGACACCGGCGCCGGGTTTCATGCCGGCGGCGGAACGTCACGGCCTGGCCGGCGAACTGGATCGCTGGACCCTGCGTCGCATCCTCAGTCACCTGGCGCAGCAGCCGCAGGCGCTGGGCGACCTGGCCTTCCTGTGCCTGCCACTGTCCGCGGTGTCGCAGGGCGACCCGCGCTTCATCGAAAGCCTCGTCGCCCAGCTCGGCGAGCACGGCGCCATCGCAGCCGGCAAGCTCTGCTTCGTCGCCGAGCAGCAGTCATTGCTGCAGCATCCGCAGACCGCGGCGCAGTTCGCCGGCACCCTGCGCACGCTGGGCTCCCGCCTGGCCATCGATGGCTTCAGTCCCGCCAGCAGCGGCGAGCTGTCGCTGCTGCGGCGCCTGCCGGCGGAGTTCCTGCGCGTCGATGCCGGCCTCTTCCCGGGCATCGAGACCGACACGGTCGAGCAGGGGCTGGCGGAAGCGACGGTGCGGCTTGCGCACGCGCTGGACCGCCGCCTGATCGTCGCCAATGTCGAGGACGCGCGCCGCGCCGAACGCTGGCGCCGCATGGGTGCCGACTACCTGCAAGGTGGTGCGATCGCCCGTGCCAGCCCGCTGGTACTCGCCACCAGCTGAATCCCGCGGCGGCCGGCATCCGTATCGATGCGCCAGGGCCTGTTAGCGCTACCGCGATCGCAGCGACCGCGGTAGCGCTAACAGGCCCTAAGCCTTCTCCCCGGAGCTTCGCGTGCGCCGCATCCTGCTGCTCTGCTTCCTGCTGATGTCCGCCCTGCCCGCGCTGGCGACGGCCCCCGGCTGGCAGACCGACCCGGAACGCGCCTTCGCCCGTGCCCGCGAGACGCAGCGACCGCTGTTCCTCTACCTGGAGGCGCGCTGGTGCCATTGGTGCCATGTCATGCAGCAGGAGACGCTCAGCGATCCGGCCGTGCGCGCCGAGCTGTCGCGCCACTATGTCGTGCTCAAGGTCGACCATGACGCCAATCCGCTGCTGGCCAACCGCTATCGCGACTACGGCTGGCCGGCGCTGATCTTCTTCGACGCCGATGGTCGCGAGATCGTCAAGCGCGCCGGCCATATCGCGGCTGCGGATTTCCTGCGCCTGCTGCAGGCCATCGTCAGGGACCCGAGCCCGGAAGCGCTGGCCGGCATCGCGCCGGTGGTGCCGGCGGCAACGCCGGTCCTCGCGGCCACGGCGCGGGCGCAGTTGCTGCGGCGCCACGAGCAGTCCTATGACGCGCGTCTCGGCGGCCTCGCCACCGCGCAGAAATTCATCGACCGCGACAGCGTCGAGTACGCCCTGGAACACGCGGCCGAGCCGCGCGAGCGCCGCAAGGCCAGCCAGACCCTCGACGCCGCGCAGGCCCTGATCGATCCGGTCTGGGGTGGCGCATACCAGTACTCCACCGGCGGCAACTGGCAGCAGCCCCACTACGAGAAGATCATGCGCAGCCAGGCCGGCGTGCTGCGCAGCTATGCCCTGGCCTGGGCGCGGCTGCAGCGGCCATCGGACCTGCGCGCGGCCCAGGCGATGCGCGACTACCTGCTGGGTTTCCTGCGCGACCCCGGCGGCGGCTTCTACGTCAGCCAGGACGCCGACCTGGTGCAGGGCCGCAAGGCCGGCGACTACTTCCGGCTGGACGATGCCGGCCGCCGTGCACTGGGCCTGCCGCGCATCGACCGCAGCCTCTATGCCGACGCCAGCGGCCAGGCCGCCGAGGCGCTGGCGCTGCTGTACGAAACTTCCGGGGACGCGGCCGCGCTGGAAGCGGCGCTGGCGGCCGGCCGCTGGCTGCAGCGCGAACGCCTGGGCAAGGACGGCAGCTACCGTCACGGCGCCCGTGATGACGGCCTGCGCTTCCTCAACGACACGCTGGCGCCGGCCCGCGCCTTCCTGGCCCTGTACCGGGTCACCGCGGACCGCATCTGGCTGACGCGGGCAACGGCCGCGGCCGATGCCATCCGCCTGCGCTTCAGCGCCCAGCCTGCCGGCTTCCTCACCGCCAGCGCCGCCGGCTCGCCGGTGGCACCGCTGCCGGACCTCTCCGAGAACATCGCCGCGGCGCGCCTCTTCAACCTGCTGCAGCACTACAGCGGACGCCCACAGGACGCTGCGGCCGCGGCGCTGGCGATGCGCTACCTCGCCGCCGACGCCATCATCGACCAGGCCTTCGAGGAGGCCGGCATCCTGCTGGCGGCCGACGAACTGGCGCAGCCGCCGCTGCACCTGGTGGTGGTCGGTGCAAAGCAGGACAGCAACGCCCGCGCGCTGTTCGACGCGGCGCTGCGTGCGCCGGGCAGCTACAAGCGCCTGGAATGGTGGGATCCTGCGGAGGGCCCGCTGCCCCATGCCGACGTGCAGTACCCGCGCTTCGCCCGCGCCGCCGCCTATGTCTGCAGCGCCGGGCGCTGCTCGACGCCAAGCTTCGAGGCCGCGCGCTACCGCGAGGCCATCGCCAGGCTGCAAGCCGGCGGACGTTGACGCCACGCCGCCAAACCGCCGAGCATCGCGGCGAAACCAACCCACCCCGGCGCACCGGAGGAGACCGACATGCGCGCACAGGCCAGCGGCAGCACCGACATCCCGCTGCTCGAGCAGACCATCGGCCAGCACTTCGAGGCCGTGGTGCGGCGCCTGCCGCAGCAGGAGGCCCTGGTGATGCCACACCAGGACATCCGCTGGAGCTACGCGCGCCTCAACGACGAGGTCGACCGCGTCGCCCGCGGCCTGCTGGCGCTGGGCCTGCAGGCCGGCGAGCGCCTCGGCGTCTGGGCACCGAACCTGGCCGAATGGGTGCTGCTGCAGTTCGCCACCGCCAAGCTCGGCGTGATCCAGGTCAACATCAACCCCGCCTACCGCGCCGGCGAGCTGGCCTATGCGCTGCAGCAGTCCGGCTGCCGCATGCTGGTGGCGGCGCGGCACTTCAAGGGCAGCGACTACGCCGCGATGCTGGCCGAGGTGCGCGACCAGTGCCCGGCACTGCGCGAGGTGGTGTTCCTCGACGAAGCCGGACAGCCCGGCGACTGGGCCCGGCTGCTGGCCGGCGGCGAAGGCGTGCCGCAGGCACAGGTCGCGGCGAGGCTGGCGACGCTGCAGCCCGGCGATGCGATCAACATCCAGTACACCTCCGGCACCACCGGCTCGCCCAAGGGCGCGACGCTGTCGCATCGCAATATTCTCAACAACGCCTACTTCGCGGGGCTGGCGATGCGCTTCAACGAGCGCGACCGCATGTGCATCCCGGTGCCGTTCTACCACTGCGCCGGCATGGTGGTGGGCAACCTGCTGTGCTCGGTCTTCGGCGCGACCATGGTGGTGCCGGCCGCGTCCTTCGATCCGGCGGCGACGCTGGCGGCGCTCGAGCGCGAGCGCTGCACCGCCAGCATGTGCGTGCCGACCATGCACATCGCGATGCTCGCGCACCCGGCCTTCCCCGGCACCGACGTCAGCAGCCTGCGCACCGGCGCGATCGGCGGCTCGCCCTGCCCGGTCGAGGTGATGAACCGCCTGGTCAGCGACTTCCACATGCCCAAGGTCACCATCGTCTACGGCATGACCGAGACCTCGCCGATCTCGACCCAGACCGCGGTCGACGATCCGCTGGAGATGCGCGTCGGCAGCGTCGGCCGCGTGCACCCGCATGTCGAGATCCGCATCGTCGATCCTGCCAGCGGCCGGGTCTGCGAGCATGGCGAGGCCGGCGAATTCCAGACCCGCGGCTACTCGGTGATGCTCGGCTACTGGAACGATCCGCAGCGCACCGCCGAGTCGATCACGCCCGAGGGCTGGATGCGCACCGGTGACCTGGCGACGATGGACCCGCAGGGCTACGTCAACGTCGTCGGCCGCATCAAGGACATGGTGATCCGCGGCGGCGAGAACATTTACCCGCGCGAAATCGAGGAGTTCCTCTACGGCCACCCGGACATCCAGGACGTGCAGGTGATCGGCGTGCCCGACGAGAAGTTCGGCGAGGAAGTGCTGGCCGCGGTGATCCTGAAGCCCGGCGCGCCGGAGTTGAGCGCCGAAGCACTGCGCGCCTACTGCCAGGGACGCCTCGCCCACTACAAGATCCCGCGCTACATCGAGATCCGCCGCGACTTCCCGATGACGGTGTCGGGCAAGGTGCGCAAGGTCGAGCTGCGCGAGCAGGCGATCCTGCGGCTGGGCCTGCAGGCCGTGGCGCAGCGGCGCACCGCATGAGCTGGAGCGAGGAACGTGCCGCCCTGGTCGCCAGCGACTGGTTCCGCGAGCTGCCGCCCGAGGTGGTCACCGGGTTCGCGGCGATGGCCGTGCGGCGGCGGCTGGCCGATGGCGAGCTGCTGTTCGCCCGGGGCGATGTACCGGACGGCCTCTGGGGCGTGGTCAGCGGCCGCATCCGCGCCGGCAGCATCTCCAGCGAGGGCAAGGAACTGCTGGTGATGCAGTTCGAGCCGGGCGCCTGGTTCGGCGAGATCTCGATGTTCGACGGCCTGCCGCGCACCCACGACGCCCGTGCGGTGGGGCCGACCGAAATGCTGATGCTGCCGCGCGACCGCTTCCTGGCGCTGCTGGCGACGCAGCCGGAGCTGTACCCGCACTTCGTGAAGATGCTGTGCCGCAAGCTGCGGCTGGCCTTCAGCTGGATCGAGGACGCACAGTTCGTCTCGCTGCCGGCGCGGCTGGCGCGGCGCCTGCTCGACCTGCTGGCGCTCTATGGGCGCGATACGCCGCAGGGCCAGCTGATCGACCTGCACCTGCCGCAGGACGATCTCGGCCGCATGCTCGGCGCCTCGCGCCAGAGCATCAGCAAGGAACTGAAGGCCTGGGAGGCACGCGGCTGGATCGCGGTCGACTACGGCAAGCTGAGCGTGCGCGATCTCGCCGCCCTGCGCGGCATCGCCGACGGCGGCTGACGGCCCCGGCGCAGGCAAGGAGTGCTTGCTACTCCGGCGCGCTCATGTCAGCGTTTTACCCCACATCCGACAACCCATACCTGCATCGTGACAAACAAGAGCACAGACGCCGAGATCAGCTACATCAACTGCCGCAGCTGCAACTCGGGCCGCATGCGGCGCATTCCGCGCAATCCCGCCGAGAAGCTGGTCGGGATCCTGCTGCCGGTCAGCCGGTATCGTTGTTCCGCTTGCGGCACCCGACAATGGCGCTGGTCGCACAAGCGCTGGATTCCGCGGCTGGCCGCCGCCTTCGGACTGGTCGTGGCAGTGATCATCCTGATCCAGTTCACTGGTTCGCCACAGCCGCGGATGACGGAGATCGAGGAAAGCGCGGCAAGCCTGCCGGCTACCCCCGCTGCGGCCCCTGCCCCGGCGGCGGCCTCCATCGTGGCCGACCCGCAGGCGCCGATCGATCCCGCTGCCGCGCCGACCGCGCCACCAGCAACGGTTGCCGTAGACGAATCGGCGGTGCCGAAGGCGGAGGGACCGCGACCGATCAAGGACATCCGGGTCCGTTTCGACAACGGCGAGATGGTGATATCGGTGATATCCGACCAACCGGTCGAGACCTACAAGCTGGCCCCGAGCAGCGAGGCTGGAGGTTACGTGGTCGACCTGCCGGGACGCTGGCAGGTTTCGCGCGACATCCGCATGCAGCGCAGCTTCAGTCGCGGCAAGCTGGTCGCGCTGCGCATGGGCGAACACGAGGACTTCTTCCGCCTGGTGCTGCAGGTGCGTGACCTCGCTGCCACGCAGTCACGCGTCGACGTCACCGACGTCGGCGTCAATTTCACCGTGTTCTGAGGTTTCCGGGCGAAG
>DATILC010000121.1:0-3102 GCA_035476855.1 Solimonas sp.
ATTCTCGGATTCAAGGAACAGCAGCTGGGCGACGATCAGGTTGGCCATGTGGTCGTCGATCGCGCCGACGACGAAGACCACGCGCTCCTTCAGCAGGCGCGAGTAGATGTCGAATGCACGTTCGCCACGGGCGGTCTGCTCGACCACCATCGGGACCAGGTGCTGCGCGCGGGTCTGGATATCCATCAGGCCTTCCTGTCGTTCTTGATATGGGGGAGATCGCCGGGCGTCGCCGCCCGGCGTTCAAAAGCTACCAGACTACGCTTGGGCCGGGCGCGGCGGATTCAAGAGCTCGTCGAGCGACAAGTTCTTGTCGGTCGGCGTCACGCTGCTGACGAGGCGTTCCACCACCTGGTCTTCCAGCACCATGGCGCGCAGGCCCTGCAGCAGTTCCGGACGCGAGCGGTAGTAGGACTTCACCTGCTCCGGCTGCTCGTAGTCGGCTGCGATCTCGTCCAGCGCCTTGTCGACACGCGACTGGTCGAGCTTGACCTCCTGGGTCTTGATCACTTCGCCGATCAGCAGGCCCAGCGCCACGCGCTTCTGCGCCTGCTGCTCGAACAGCGCATCCGGCAGCAGCTCGGCGTGCTTGTCCTTCGGCACATTCGCCATGTTCATGCGGGCGATGGCTTCCTCGCGCAGGCGCGGGATTTCCTGGGTGATCAGCGCCTGCGGCACGTCGATCGGGTTGGCGACCAGCAGCTGCTCCAGGGCCTGCGCCTTGAGGCGGCCCTGCACGCCCTTGTCGCGCTCCTTCTCCAGCGCCGTGCGGCACTTGTTGCGCAGGCCGGCCTCGCCCGCCGCCTCGTCGACCGAATGGGTCTGGAGGAACTCGGCATCGATTGCCGGCAGACGCACTTCCTTGACTTCCTTCAGGGTCACCGCGAACTGCGCGGTCTTGCCCTTCAGGTTCTCGGCGCGATAGTCCTCGGGGAAAGCGACGCCGACGCTGAACTCTTCACCGGCGGCGTGGCCGACGATGCCGTTCTCGAGGTCCGGCAGGAACTGCGAGGAACCGAGTTCGATGGTGACATCCTTGCCCTCGCCGCCCGTGAAGGCTTCGCCTTCGAGCTTGCCGAGGAAATCGACGGTCACGACGTCAGCCTTCTGGGCAACGCGCTCGACCGTCTCCAGCGTGCGACGGGCGCGGCGCAGGTTGTCGACCAGGCGATCGACATCGGCCTCGCCGACCTCGACCACCGGGCGCTCGATCTGCAGCGCCGACAGCGGACTCAGGGTGATTTCCGGGTAGACCTCGAAGTGCGCGGTGTACTCCAGCGCCTCGCCGGACTTCTCGGCGGTGATGTCGATCTTGGGGGCGCCAGCCGGGCTGACACCGGCCTGCGACAGCGCTTCCGGATAGGTCTGGTTGACGATGTCGGAGATCGCGTCGAGACGCGCCGACTCGCCGTACTGCTGCTGGATCACCTTGAACGGCGCCTTGCCCGGACGGAAGCCCGGCAGCTTGGCGCGGCTGGCAAAACGCTTCAGGCGCTCGTCGACCGCCTTAGCCACGCGCTCCGCCGGAACGACTACTCGCATCTCCCGGCGCAGACCGCCCGGCGTTTCGACTTTGACTTCCATGAATATCGCTCTGAAATTAAATGGATTTCTACTGGGATTTACTGGTTTCTGGTGCGAAAGGCGAGACTCGAACTCGCACGCCTGACGGCGACAAGACCTAAACCTGTTGCGTCTACCAATTCCGCCACTTTCGCCGAAGCCGCCGATTATAGCAGCGGCGCAAACCAAACCCGTGTGCGATTAAACGCTTGCAGCCAGTCGACCGGCGATGCCGGCGGCTGGAAACTAAAGGCTTGACTAGTTAATGATAATCATTATCATTAACCGCACCTGACCCAAGACTGAGGTGTTACCCATGCAAAGCCTGAGCGCCGCAAGCACCCTCACCCTGCCCCACACGCAGCCCACCCGCAGCGTCACTCCGCGGCTGCGCAGCGACGAGCTGTTCCGCGGCACGCACGAGCTGGTGATCGAGCACCACGGCCAGGAATACCGCCTGCGCCTGACGCGCAACGACAAGCTGATCCTGAACAAATAAGGCAGCAACACCGGCGGCCCCCACCGCCACGGAGCCTGCCGGACTTTCAGCACGAGCGAAGGCCGCCCCCGCCTGAGCGCGATGGAAAGTTTTCAGGCTCTGGACTCTCGCCCTGCGGCATCCGGAGATCACGCCACCCCATCAGGAACCGGCAGCCGCAGGCTGCCGACCGACCTACCCTCGCCCACGCAGTGGGAGAGGGGGGACCGCCCGCGCCGAGGGCGGTGGGTGAGGGAGAGAGATCGCCAGCTTCCAGGTCAACAAACCGACAGCCCCCGTGCTGTGGCGATCTCTCTCCGGCGCCGGATGCCGCAGCGGCGAATCTTTCATGGACGACGGCTTCCGATATGCTTGCCGCCCATGCATCTGCCCCTGTCGCCGCGATGAAGCGGCTGCCCCGAATTCCGCTGCTGCTGGCACTGGCCCTGGGTCTGGTCATCGCCTCTGCGCTCGCCCTGATCATCGGCCCACTGGAGCTTGGACCGCTGCAGGTTCTGGCTGCCCTGGGCTTTCCTGTCGACGCCCCGATACAGGACTACGAAGCCGCTGCGGTCCTGCAACTGCGACTGCCGCGACTGGTGCTGGCGATCCTGATCGGAGCTGCCCTGGCCTGTGCGGGCGCCACCATGCAGGGCCTGTTCCGCAACCCTCTGGCCGAGCCCGGCCTGGCCGGGATTTCCGGCGGTGCCGCGCTTGCGGCGGTCGGCATCATCGTCCTCGGCAGTCGCCTGCCGGCGATCGGCGCGCTGCCGCAGACGTTGAGCCTGCCGCCGGCCGCGTTCGCCGGCGGCGCCATTGCCGCGCTGCTGGTCGCGGGCCTCGCCCGGATCGACGGCCACACCCGCATCGGCACCCTGCTGCTCGGCGGCCTGGCGGTGAACGCGGTAACCGGCGCCGGCATCGGCTTCCTGGCACAGGTCGCCGATGACCTCGCCCTGCGCACGGCGATGTTCTGGATGTTCGGCTCCCTCGGCAAGGCCGGCTGGTCCGAGATCGCCATCGCCGCACCCCTGCTGCTGGTCTCGGTGGCGCTGATGCTC
>DATILC010000122.1:0-26791 GCA_035476855.1 Solimonas sp.
GCCACTGGGCCGCTGGCCTCATGCTGTCCCTGACGCTGCTGCCCGTCCACGCCGCCGAGGTGCTGGACCGCATCGTGGTCGCCGTCAACGACGGCGTGATCCTGCAGTCCGAACTGGACCGCTCGATGGAAGACGCGCGCCACCAGATCGCCGAGCGCGGCATCACCCCGCCGCCCGAGGCCGCGCTGCGTGGCCAGGTGATGGAGCGCCTGATCCTGACGCGCATCCAGACCCAGCGCGCGCAGCAGGCCGGCATCCGCGTCGACGATCGCGAGCTCAACGAGGTGCTGACCGGCATCGCCCAGAAGAACGGCCTGAGCCTGTCGGAGTTCGCCACCGCCCTGCGCAAGGACGGCATGGACTACCTGGCCGTGCGCGAACAGGTGCGCGACGAGGTGCTGATCCAGCGCCTGCGCTCCAAGGAAGTGGAGAGCCGCGTCGCGGTCACCGACCAGGACGTCGATCTGTTCCTGCAGCAGCAGGGCGGCAACGACAGCATCGAGTACCGCCTGTCGCACATCCTGGTCGCGGTGCCCGAGGGCGCCGGCGCCGAGCTGCGTGATGCCTCGCGTACCAAGGCCAACGAACTGGCCAAGCGCATCAAGGCCGGCGAGGACTTCGCCCAGCTGGCCATCGCCAGCTCCGACGGCCAGCAGGCCTTGCAGGGCGGCGACCTCGACTGGCGCCGCGCCGCCGACCTGCCGGCGCTGTTCGCCGGCAACGCCGCCAAGCTGTCGGCCAACCAGGTCAGCGAGGTGCTGGAGACCGGCAGCGGCTTCCACATCATCAAGCTGGTCGGCACCCGCGGCGGCGATGAGCGCAAGACCGTCACCGAGACCCGCGCGCGCCACATCCTGATCCAGCAGAACACCCTGCGCACCGACGAGCAGGCGCGCCTGACCGCGCGCGACATCTACAACCGCCTGCAGGCGGGCGAGGACTTCACCAAGCTGGCCAAGGAATATTCCGACGACGGCGGCTCCAAGAACAGCGGCGGCGACCTCGGCTTCCAGCCGCCCGGCGTGTTCGTGCCGGAATTCCAGATCCGCCTCGATCAGCTCAAGGCCGGCGAGATCAGCCCGCCGTTCCGCACCCAGTTCGGCTGGCACATCGCCAGCCTGACCGATCGCCGCACCCGCGACACCACCGAGTAGTCGCGCCGCAGCCGCGCGCGCCAGGCCATCGGCAACCGCAAGGTCGCCGAGGAATACGACCTGTGGCTGCGCCGCCTGCGCGAAGAGGCCTACATCGAGTACCGCATGCCGGACGACGCCGAAGCGGCGAAGCAGTCCTGATCCGGGCAAGGCCATGCTGCCGCGACTGCTGCTGACACCGGGCGAACCTGCCGGCATCGGTCCCGACCTGGTGGTGGCGGCTTCGCAGCGCGCCTGGCCGGCCGAGCTGGTCGCGGTCTGCGATCCGCAGCTGCTGCAGGAGCGCGCCGCACGCCTCGGGCTGCCGCTGGAGCTGCGCGAGGTCGACTTCGGCGAGGACCCGCGCGAGCACGAAACCGGGCGTCTGCGCGTGCTGCCGGTGCCGCTGGCCGTGCCGGCGGTGCCGGGCCAGCTCGACGAGCGCAACGCCGCCTACGTGCTGGAGACCCTGCGCATCGCGACCCGCGCCTGCCACCAGCGCCATGCCGATGCCCTGGTCACCGGCCCGGTGCAGAAGAGCGTGATCAACGCCGCAGGCATTCCCTTCACCGGCCACACCGAGTTCCTCGCCGAGCTGACCGGCGCGCCGCTGCCGGTGATGATGCTGACCGCCGGCAAGCTGCGCGTGGCGCTGGCCACCACCCACCTGCCGCTGCGCGAGGTGCCGGACGCGATCACGCCGGAACGCCTGCGCGCGGTGCTGCAGATCCTGCACGACGATCTGGAAAACAAGTTCGGCATCCGCCGCCCGCGCATCCTGGTCTGCGGCCTCAACCCGCATGCCGGCGAGAGCGGCCACCTGGGCCGCGAGGAGATCGAGGTGATCACTCCGGTACTGGACGAACTGCGCGCCGCCAACTGGCGCGTGGAGGGCCCGCTGCCGGCGGACACGCTGTTCACGCCACGGCATCTCGACGGCGCCGACGCGGTGCTGGCGATGTACCACGACCAGGGCCTGCCGGTGCTGAAGTTCTCCGGCTTCGGCGAGGCGGTGAACATCACCCTGGGCCTGCCGATCGTGCGCACCTCGGTCGACCACGGCACCGCCCTGGAACTGGCCGGCAGCGGCCGCGCCGACCCCGGCAGCCTCGAGTCCGCGATCCACATGGCGCTGGAACTGGTACTGCGGAGCCAGGCCGAATGAACGACGAACACCGCGCCAGGAAACGCTTCGGCCAGAACTTCCTGCATGATCCCAACGTCATCGATCGCATCCTGCGCGCGATCAACCCGCAGCCCGGCGAGAACCTGATCGAGATCGGCCCCGGCCTCGGCGCGCTGACCGCGCCGCTGCTGGCACGCTGCAAGGAACTGCAGGTGATCGAACTCGATCGCGACGTGATCCCGCACCTGGTCGAGGCCTGCGGCCATTCGCCGGGGCTGAAAATCCTGCAGGCCGATGCGCTGAAGGTCGACTTCGCGACCTTCGCCGCGGCCGGGCCGCTGCGCCTGATCGGCAACCTGCCCTACAACATCTCGACGCCGATCCTGTTCCACCTGCTGAAGCAGGGCGAGGTGATCCGCGACATGCACTTCATGCTGCAGAAGGAAGTGGTCGACCGCATGTGCGCCGGCGCCGGCGAGGACGCCTACGGCCGGCTCAGCGTCGCGCTGGCCGCGCGCGCCGAGGTCAGCTACCTGTTCCACGTCGGCCCCGGCGCCTTCAAGCCCGCGCCCAAGGTCGATTCCGCGATCGTGCGCGTAGTGCCGAGAAAGCCGGACTTCGAGATACGCGACTGGGCCCGCTTCGACCGCGTCGTCACCACCGCCTTCTCGCAGCGCCGCAAGACCCTGTCCAACGGCCTCAAGGGCCTGATCGGCGCCGAGCAGATCCGTGCCGCGGGCATCGACCCCGGCATCCGCGCCGAGCGGCTCTCCGCCGCGGAATTCGCCAGGCTGGCCAATCTCGACGTTTGACGGAACCCCGGCGGCTGCGGGTTTTCAAAAGCAGGAAGCGGCGGGATACTGATTTCGCCTGCCACCCGGAGACACGCCATGCCCGCCTACCAGCACATCCTTGCCGCAGTCGATCTGGATCCCCATGGCGAACGGGTGCTCGACCATGCCTGCGCGATGGCAAAGATCTTCGGCGCGCGCCTGTCGGTGCTGCACGTGGTCGAGTTCATCCCGATGGACAGTGGCGATGCCCTGATGATCGCCACGCCCGATCTCAATCGCCAGCTGGTGGAGCAGGCGCGGCAGCAGGTCGAGGCGCTCTGCGGCCGCTGCGGCCTGCCGGTGGAGAGCGCCATGGTCGTGCAGGGCGCGGCCAGCGGCGAGATCAAGCGCATGGCCGGCGAGAAAGGTGTGGACCTGGTGGTGCTCGGCCATCACCCGCGGCGCGGGCTGGCAGCACTGTTCAGCCATACCGACGAGCACGTGGTACAGCGCGCCCCCTGCGACGTGCTGGCGGTGCGGCTGCCTGACTAGCCCGCATTTCTCACAGGGTCGCCGGAGAATCCCGCTTCCCAATTGAAGAGTAGGGACTTTCCGGCGGTCAGGTGTGCGAACAACCTGTCGGATGGATTCTCCGGCTGAATCGGCGTTGGCTGGTTCGGACCGCGCTGGACTGGGGCTTCGGTCGCTCAATAGCTACGGCTATTGCGCGCCCTCCAGCCCGGCGTCCAACACGCCCCGCCCTGCGCCATCGCTCGATCCCCCTGTGAGAAATGCGGGCTAGTTCTTCTTCAGCAAGGCCTCGAACGCCGCCGGCTCCAGCGGCTCCCACAGGGCCGCGCCGCTGAGATAGCGGCTGCCGGCACGCAGCAGCGCCGCGCTGTCCGCCGCATCGGCAAGCCCACAGGCCAGCAGCGGTACCGCGCTGCGCGGCCAGCCTTCCGACAGTACCAGCGCGGCCGGCGCGGCGATCATGGCCAGCGCGGGCAGGCCCCGCAGCGATGGCGGCGGCAAGGCCTGCAGCTGCAACGCGAAACGCAGGCCCAGTTCCTGCAGCAGCTGCGTCGCCTCCAACTGCTGCAGGTCCTCGCCGGCCGGCAGGTTCCTGATCAGCAGGATCAATTGCGCCGGCGGCACGCGCAGGCGTCCCACCAGCTCGGTCGCATGGCGCGCGAAGTCGGCCTGGTGCAGCTGCCAGCCCGAAACCCCGACCAGCAGCGGCGGCAGGCTCAGCCCGCGCAGGCTGGCCGCGGCCTGGATCTCGCAGGCCTTGCGCAGGCACCACAGCTCCAGGTCGGCCAGCACGCCAGCGCGCTGCGCCACCTGGATGGTCTCCTCCTCGCCCACCCTGCCCTGCCGCAGGTGGCGCCACTCGAAGCCGAGCAGCGCGGCGCCGATGGCGTCGCTGCCGGCCTCGATCACCGGCTGCAGTCGCGCATGCAGCTGGTTGAGGGCGATGGCACTGTGGATCTCGCGCTGCAGTTCCAGCTCACGGCGCCGCTGCGGCGTCAGCTCCGCCTCGAACAGCTGCCAGCGACCACGGCCGGCCTGCTTGGCCTGGTACATCGCCGAGTCGGCATAGCGCAACAGGCCGTCGGCATCGGTCTCCACCAGCGGATACAGCGCGACGCCGACACTGGCGCTGACCGGCAGGGTCAGGCTGTCGATGAGCAGGGGCGCGGCGAAACTGTCGAGGATCTTCTGCGCCAGCAGCGTCGCGTCCTCGCGCGTGCGCAGGCCCTGGGCGAGAATCACGAACTCGTCGCCGCCGAGGCGCGCGACGGTGTCGGCGCTGCGCAGGCTGTGGCGCAGGCGCTCGGCGGCGGCCCTCAGCACGCGGTCGCCGATCTCGTGCCCGTGCTCGTCGTTGATCGCCTTGAAATGGTCGAGGTCGATGAAGAACACGCCGAGCATGCGCGCACTGCGGCCGGCGACCAGCAGGGCCTGGACGAGACGGTCGTTGAGCACCGTCCGGTTCGGCAGCCCGGTCAGCGCGTCGAAATGCGCCAGCTGCTGCAGGCGCTCCTCGGCGGCCTGGCGGTCGCTGATGTCGGCGACGATCGCCATGAACACCGGTGGCTCCTCCTCGCGCGAGAAATTGAGACGCACCTCCACCGGGTAGCTGCTGCCGTCGGCGCGGCGCAGGCGGCAGCGGTAGCTGAGGTGGCCGGTATCGCCGCCGCGCAGGCGCGCCAGGTAGGACTGGAAGGTGGCGGCGTCCAGTTCCTCGCTGATGGTCAGCGGTGTCATCGTCGCCAGCTGCTGCAGGCTGTAGCCGAGGTTGCGCTGCGCGCCGCGGTTGACGTCGAGGAAGTACAGGGTCTGCGCGTCGAAGATGTAGATCTCCTCCATCGCGCTGTCGAGCAGGCGGCCGAGGCGCGAGGCCAGGTTCTCGCCGCGCAGGCGCTCACTGACGTCGCGCACGATCACCACCAGGCCGGAGCTGCCGTCGACGCTCATCGGCTGCACCCACAGCTCCGCCGGGAAGGTGGTGGCGTCCTTGCGCCAGCCGACCACCTTCGGCAGCGGCGCGCTGCGGCGCGCGCCGATGTAGTCGCCGATGCGCACGTCCGGCGTGTTGAGGAAGGGCACCGGCATCAGCTTGGTAACGGTGACGCCCTCCATCTCCTCGCGCGCATAGCCGAACATGCGCTGCGCCCGCGCGTTGGCGAAGCGCACCACGCCGGCCATGTCTGTGGTCAGCAGTCCTTCGTCGAGATGGTCGACCACGCCCTGCGACAGGCGCGCCTGCCGGCGCAGTTCCTCGACCTGGCGGATCGAGTCCGACATGTCGCGGAACAGCATCGCGGCGCCGTCGATCACGCCCTCGGCGTCACGCAGCAGGCAGGCCATCACCTCGATCGAGCGGGTGTCGCCGTTGCGCGCGCGCAGCGAGCGGGCGCGTGGCCGCAGGTCGGTGTTGTCGCGCAGGCAGACCTCGGCGGGTGTGATCTCGGGGATGCCGTCGTCGCCCAGCGAGTGGAACACCGAATACACCAGCCGCCCCTGCGCATCGCCCGCCGGCCAGCCGGTGAGCTGCTCTGCGGCACGATTGAGGTAGCGGATGCAGCTGTCGCGGCCGATCAGGATCACCGCGTAGTTGAGGCCGTCGAGCGCACGGCCGAGTCGCTGGCGGGTGGCCTCGGCAAAGCGGCGTTCCAGCTCGGCGACGCCGGCACCCGCCGGCAGCGGCCCATGCGGCCATTGCAGGCGCCCCGACCAGTCCGGCGCCGGATTCAGCTGCCGCCGCAGCGCCGCGCCAAAGCCGCCGAGCAGCAGCAGGCCGAGGACGAACTGCCAGACCGCCACCCGGCGCAGTTCGCCCAGCTCCGGGCTGCGGCTGAGGTACTGGCGGTAGTGCAGGCGGAAGCGCAGGCGCCCCAGCTCCTGTCCATCAGCGCCGCGCAGCACCTGTTCGGCGAGATGCCCGTTCCAGCGGTAGAGGAAGCGCCGCAGCGGCTCGCGCAGCAGCGCCGGCAGCGGCAGGTCGAGGCTGTCGTAGCGGCCGCGGCGCAGCAGGGGCTGACCCTGCGTATCGCTCACCGCCAGCTCGACCAGCCCGCGCCGCGGATCGGACAGCAGTTCGTCGAACTGGCGCGACAGTGTTCGATCCGCCGGCCATCCGGGCAGCGATGCGCCCAGCATGGAAAGCTGTGCGGCGGCCAGGCGCCGGTCCTGCTGGCGTTGCAGGGTTTGCGCACCCTGCCACTGCAGCCCAGCCGCGGCGATCAGCAGCAGCGCGACGAAGGCGCCACCGGCGTAGAGATAGCTGAGCTGCCGTGGCCGATCGCTCATAGCGCCGTGAGCAGCGTGGAGGGGCCCCGTGTTGTGAAACAACATGGGGATCCTAGCGTCGCGAGTCGGCGCAGCCATGAGTCCGCGGCGGCAGTCGCGCAGCTTGCCACTGGAAATTTCATGGGGGACGGCGCCGGCGGCGGTTCAGGCCCCGCGGTCAGGCGGCGCCGGAAGCGGCCGGCGCGGCTTCATTTGGAGCCGCCGGAGGAACCGGAATCGCCGGAGGCGCTGGAACCAGCGCTTTCGCGTTCCAGATGCGCCGGGATCGGCTGGCCGAAGCTGTTGACGTAGCGCTCGTAGACCTTGTCGGCGACCTCGCCGCTCATCGGGCGGTCGCCCGGCGCGGCAGCGCTGCCATCGGTCTGCAGCTGCAGCCATGCACGCGTCTCGTCGCCGACGCGCGGCGGCGTATCGGCATCTCCGGCCTGTGCCAGCGGCGCAACCAAGGCCAGCAGGACGATCGACAGTTTGTTCATGGCACACCTCGTTTCGCGGCGATGCGGGTAGATAGGGTCCTGGCCTGCTTGCGCAGCGCCGACAGGGCTTGCGTGCCGACGCCGCCAGCCTCGGCGACACGCTTCACGCCGGCTTCGTCGCCGGCCAGGACCAGCAGGATGATCAGGTTGTTGCGCGCCTTGGCGGAATCGCGGTCGAGCTCGACCGCGGTGGCGATCTCGGGCAGCGCCTCGCGATAGCGCCCGGCGGACATCAGCGCGTATCCGAGGTCGTTGCGCATGTCGGCATTGGTCGGCTGGCGCTCCACCGCCTCGCGCAGGAACTCGGTCGCTGCCGGCAGGTTGCGCGCCGCATGCAGCAGGCCGAGGCCGCGATAGGACTGCGCCGCGTAGTCGCTGCGCAGCAGCTTGCGGTAGAGCTTGTCGGACTCGACCACCTGTCCGAGGTGGCGCCGCGTTTCGGCCTCGAGGAAGCGCAGCTCGTCGCTGCTGCCATCGCTCCCCTGCTGCTGCTCGATGTGCGCCAGCGCCGCGTAGTACTGCTCCTGCGCCAGCATGTTGCGGATCAGGTCGCTGTAGAGGCCGCGGCTGGTGCGGGGGTCGTCGCCCAGCGACTGCAATTCGTCGTTCTTGTTTGCCTGCGCGTCGGCTGCGGCCGGCCGCAGCTTGGCGGGACCATTGCTGCCATCGCCGGCGCAGCCACAGGCCAGCAGCGCCAGCAACAGGGCGCCGCCGCGCAGGCCGGATGTCGTCCTTGCTTGCATCAGATGTCGGACAGCGCCTTGATGATCGAGGAGAACGCCGGACCGGCGACGAAAATCAGCAGCGCCGGGAAGAAGAACAGCACCATCACCACCGTCATGCGCCCCGAGATCAGGTTGACCTTCTCGCGCGCATCGAGCGTGCGCCGCTCCTCCAGCACCGAAAGCACTTCCATCAGTGGCTGGCGAATCTCGCCGCCGTAGCGATCGACCTGGCGCAGCACCCCCAGGACGCTGGTCAGGTCCGCCACGTCGAGCGTTTCGGCCATGTTCTTCAGGGCCTCGGCAGTCTCGCTGCCGGCCTCCAGCTGGCGCAGCAACAGTTCGAACTCGCGACCCAGTTCCGGCAACACACCGCTGCTGTCGCGCACCAGGCTGCTGAAGGCCTGCCGTGTCGACAGGCCGGCATCGAACAGCAACGCCAGCAGGTGGATGAACAAGGGCACCTCGTTCTTGATCTGCTGCTGGCGCGCGCTGGCAATGCTGCGCAGGATCCAGCGCGGCATCAGGAAGGCCAGCGCCGCCGCGATGAAACCGCCCATCAGGGTGTACAGGGGCTTGTTCGCATCCGGCCCGAACAGCCAGTAGCCCAGCACCAGCCCGGCCAGCAGCAGCGGCAGCAGGGTCTGGAAGGCATACCAGAACATGCGCGTGTTGGCGCTGCGCCAGCCGGCCTGCAGCAGCAGCCGCGCCGATTCGCCGCGCTCGTCGACCATGGCCTCCAGGCTCTTGCCGCTGCGCGCCATCGCGGCCAGCACCGGCTGCTGGGTGCCCGCCTCGAACTCGTCCGTCGCCGGCGCAGCCGGCAACAGGCGCCGCTGCAGGCGCCGCTGGTCGCGCGACGAGACGAACAGGAACAGCAACGCCAGGATCGCGAGAACCAGGACCACGATGCCGACGGCGACGATGCCTGCAAACAGGTTCGGGCTCATCAGCGATCCTCCACCGAGCGCATCATGCGGAAGATCACGGCAATGCCGAGGATCTGCATCACCACGGATCCGACCAAGATCCCGCGGCCGCCCGGGTCGAGCCACATGGCGTTGTAGTAGCCGGGATTGCGCAGCACGATGAACAGCACGAGCAGGATCGGGATGATGCATAGCACCATCGCCGAGAACCGTGTTTCCGCTGTCAGCGCACGCAGCTCGCGCGCCGCCATGTCGCGCATCCGTATCGCCTGGATCAGGCTGCGCAGGATGTTGCGCAGGCTGCCGCCGAACTTGCGGTTGACCGAAGCCGCCAACGCCAGCACCTTCAGGTCCGAAATCTTGTGGATGTCCGCAGCCTCCTGCAGCACCGTCTCGATCGGCGCGCCGAGGCGCACCTGGCGGCCCACCGAAACGAACAGCGGGCGGATCGGATCGGGGCTTTCGCGTGCCGCAGCGGCCAGCGATTCCTCCAGCGTATTGCCGGCCGACAGCACGCGGATGGCGGATTCGAGGAAGTTCGGCAGCTGCTCGATGATCTTGTTGCGGCGCATGGCAGCGCGGCGCGTCAGGATCAGCCAGCCGAACAGCAGCAGGAAGGACATGATGATCAGGCCGGCAAACACACCGAAGGCCAGCAGCGCGACCGGCCCCAGCAGGGTCAGCACCAGCAGGATGCGCAGGATCGTCGGCGGTTCCAGCTCCACACCGGTGCGCCAGACCAGGTGGCAGATGCCGCGCAGCAGCGGATTGCTGATCTGGCGGCCGACCTTGAGGCTGGCGGGCGCCTCGCCGTCGTCGACGAAGCTGCCGGAAGCACGCGCGCGCAGCAGCATGTCCTCCTGCCGCTCGTGCTGTCCGGCGCGCACGAACAGCCAGGCGGCCCCCACGACCAGCGCGACCGCCAGCAGGAATACCAGGACCGAGACCGTCATGGCTCCGTCCCCCGCAGATCCAGGTGATGTTTGCTGTCGGTGTCGTAGCGGAACACCTCACGCATCAGCAGTTCATGGCCCTTGGCGCCGACCACCTCGGTGATCGACATCAGGCGGCGCTCGCCACCCGGCAGGCGCGCCACATGCACCAGCAGCTGGATCGCCGAGGCAACCTGCGAGCGGAACGTGACCTCGGAGCCCTTGAAGCCGGCGAAGCCGGCCAGCAGCTCCAGGCGGTGCACGGCATCGCGGGTGCTGTTGGCGTGAATCGTGGTCATCGAACCGTCGTGGCCGGTGTTCATCGCCTGCAGCATGTCCAGCACCTCGTCGCCGCGGACCTCGCCGACGATGATGCGGTCCGGCCGCATGCGCAGCGAGTTGCGCACCAGGTCGCGCGCACTGACGGCACGCTCGCCCTCGAGATTGGGCGGCCGTGTTTCCAGACGCACGACGTGCTCGTGGTTGAGGCGCAGCTCGGCCGCATCCTCGATCGTGATGATGCGCTCGCCCGGAGGAACCCACTGCGACAGCAGGTTGAGGAAGGTGGTCTTGCCCGAGCCGGTACCGCCGACGACGATCAGGTTGGTGCGTTTCTCCACCCGCTGGCGCAGGTAGTCGAGAACCTCGCGCGACACGCTGCCGTGCCGGATCAGGTCCTCGGCCGTCAGCGCACTCTTGCGGAACTTGCGGATCGAGACGCAGGGGCCGTCGAGGGCAATCGGCGGCACCACCGCGTTGACGCGCGAGCCGTCGGGCAAGCGCGCGTCGACCATCGGCGTCGACTCGTCGACGCGACGGCCGATCGGCGCGAGGATGCGCTGGATCACGCGCACCACATGGGCGTTGTTGAAGAAACGTACCGGCGCCACCTGCAGGCGGCCGTCACGCTCGATGAAGACGCTGAACGGACCGTTGACGACGATGTCGTTGACCGTATCGTCATCGACCAGCGACTGGATCGGGCCGAAGCCCATCAGCTCGTCCTTGGCGTCCTTGGCCAGCGCCTCCGATTCCTTCTGGTTGACCGGCAGGCGCTGCTCGACGACATAGCGCCGCATCTGGTCGGTGACGAAGCGCTCGATGCGCACAGCGTCCCAGGTGTCGATGTCGAGGTTGCGCTCCTCGATCTGCTGGATCAGGTGGCGGTGGAAACTGTTCTTGAGCTGCTGGTACTGGTCCGACAGCCGGAAGCGCGAGATCGAGGGGTCGCTGCTCATGGCGCGGCCTTATCCGAACAGTTTTCCGAGCAGGCGGCGCGAAGACGGCGCAGCAACGCCACCGGTGAGCATCGCCGTGGTGATGCCGCGGACGTCGTCGCAGAACGCTTCCTTGGGCGCCATCTCGAACATCGGTTCTCCGGCATTCATCGCCTGGGTGCGCGCCGCGCCGCTTTCCGGCAGGGTGCCGAGCAGCGGAATGTCGAGCAGTTCGGCCAGGTTGGCCGGCTCCAGGCCAACGCGGCGGTGGTAGTGGTCCACCACCAGCGCGGTGCGGTCCAGCGGACAGTCTTCCAGGCGCAGCGTGCGCAACAGGTACTTGCTGTGGCGCGACATGATGATCGACTGGTTCGCCAGCAGCACGCAGCGGTCGGCCTGGGCAACGATGCCGGTCAGGCCCTCGACCGGCAGCAGCGCATCGAAGGCGGTGACGACGCAGCCGAACAGGCCGCGCAGCACCTGCAGCAGCTTGATGAATTCGTCGAGGTTGATCTGCGGGCGGCCGACCAGATCCTCCGGCAGGCTCAGCACGTGGATGCCGCTGGCATGCTTTGCGAAGGCGGTGTCCACCAGGGTCTGGTCGCAGCGGTAGACGTCGTTGATCGCGTCGAGGACGCTGTAGGACTGGTTGATGTTGAGGAAGATGGTGCCCGCGCCCGGCGGCGTGGCAACGTCGACCAGCAGCACGCGCTCGCCCGGAGCCGACTGCTGCGCCGCGGCCAGCGCCACATGCGCAGCGACGAAGGCGGTATCGACACTGGAATTGGCCGACATCATGCCCAGCAGCTTGCCCTGCTTCTGCTGCTGGGTCCTGATCACCGTGGTGCTGCGCCGCAGCAGCTTGCCCATCAATGCGGCGACATTGGCTTCATCGCGACGCAGCACGAAGAAGTCGCGCGCGCCGCTGCGCATCGCCGCCAGCACGATGTCGGGATGGCTCTCGGCGCCGAGGCCGGCGGCGGGCACGTCCGGCATGCGCTCGAGCAGGCGCTCGACCATGCCGACGCGGGTATCGACGTTGGCGGCATCGAACTGGAAGAACACGATGTCGACACGCCCCATCATCTGGATGCGTTCGATCAGGTCTTCCGCGTCCAGCGGGCGCAGCAGCGAGAAATCGGTGTTCTGGCCGGCCGCATTCTGCAGCCAGCTGACATAGACCGGGTCGTCAGCGACAACGACTGCCTGGGTTTTCATGGAGTGCGTTTGCTTACTTGCTGAAGCCGACGTCGGAATCGCCGGTCTCCTCGAACACCAGTTGTCCGGCGCTGGGGCGATAGTTTCCGTACTTCGCGCCGGGCAGCGGCGGCAGCTTGGCTTCGCGTGCCAGCGGCCGCACCAGATGCGGCGTCACCACCATGATCAGTTCGCGCTCTTCCTGGTCCAGCTGGGTGGCACGGAAGAAGGCACCGAGGATCGGCAGCTGCCCCAGCCACGGCACCTTGTCGATATTGCGACGCAGGGTGTTGCTGACCAGGCCGGAGATGACGAAGCTCTCGCCATCACCCAGCTCGATGCTGGTCTCGGTGCGACGCACGCGCAGCGCCGGCACGGTGACGCCGCCGGTCTGGATGCCGGCGGAGAAGTCGATGTCGCTGACCTCCGGCGCCACCTTCAGCGCGATGCGGTCACGCGACAGCACGGTCGGCGTCAGCGACAGGCGCACACCGAACTCCTTGTATTCCACCGTGACGCTGTTGGACTGGCTGCCGCCCTGCACCACCGGGATCGGGAACTCACCGCCGACCAGGTAGCTGGCGGTCTGGCCCGAGGTCGCGAGCAGCGTCGGCTCGGCCAGCACGCGTGCCAGGCCCTTGCCCTCCAGCACATTGAGCAGGCCGACCAGGCCATCGCGCGGGTTGCCGAAGACGATGCCATAGGCATCGCGGAAGGCCTGGAAGCCGGAGGAGCTTTCCAGCGTGATGCCCCCGTTGGCGCCGTCGATACCCGCCAGCGAGCCGGGCGCGCCGATGCCGGCGACGGTGTTGTTGCTGCTCTTGAACAGATTGAGGCCGAAGCGCTGCGCCGTAGACCGGCTCAGCTCGGCGATCTTGACCGAGGTCTGCACCTGCGTGCCCAGCACCACGTCGCTGCTGTCGGCCACCGCGCCTTCCTTCGGCGGCAGCGCAGCCAGCTTGGCGCGGCGATGCGCGGCCAGGTTCGGCAGGCGGCCTTCGAGGCCCTGGCCCGGATTGATCTGGGCGGACCCCAGTTCCGGATCGGCCTTGCTGGCGGCAGTGCGCGGGTACTTCGCCGGCACCACGCGCACGCGGAACTCGCGCGGCGCCGCACCGGCCGGCCAGATCGTCAGGCTGGTGATGCCCAGTTTCTTGCCGTTGACCAGCACGTCGTGCAGGCCGCCGACGGTGACGTCGGCCACCGCCGGGTCACCAGTGGCGACGCGCAGCACCCGGCGGTTGTCGCGGATGATCTTGTGGAAGCCCTGCTCCACCTCGACCCAGCCCGCGCTGGCATCCGTACCTGCGGCCGCGGCCGGCAGCAGCGGCATCAGGCCCAGTGCCAGTCCCGCCACTACCGCCCAGATCTTGTTCTTCATTGTCGTGCGCCCCATTGCTGCCCGCCTCACTTGACGATGACGGTGGTGTTCTCGGCCCCGCGGATCACCTGCACCGAAGGCCCTTCAGGGCCGTTGCCGGCGTTCCTGACGGCGGTGGTGCCCGGCTTGGCCAGCTGCTTGATGCTGATCGCGCGCTCCGGGTTGCGGTCCACCGGCCGGACGCTCTCGTCGACCGGCAGGCCGGCGGCGGTCTGATCGGTCGGGGCGTCGCCTTCATTGGTGCCGCCGTGCAGCGCCAGCCGCAGTTCGCCGGCGCTGGCGCCGAGCATCAGCTTGGTGGTGTCCTTGTCGGACACTGCCAGCACCGCGGTGCGCACGCGCGACGAGCCCTTGCGCGACGACTTGTCCTTGGGGTCTTCCTCGACGCCCTCGGGACGGTCGATGATCATTTCCTGGTAGGCCAGCACGCGCACGCCCTCCAGCAGTACACGCGACTGCGCCTGGTCCAGGTTCTGGTCCGGGCGCAGGAACAGCAGCACGTCGACGATGTCGCCCGGGCGGATGAAGCCGCCGACGGCGACGACATCGTTCACTTCCACCGACACTGCCTTGAAGCCTTCGGGGACGGCGCGCGACAAGGCGCTGGCACTGGTGAAATAACGCTCGGTCACCGGGGCACCGGCGTCGATGTCGATCAGCGGCGCCTTGTCCACCACCTGGTCGATCGAGGTATAGGGCTTCATCGGCGGCACCACCACCGGCACCAGGGCGAGGCTGTCGCGGGGAATCGGCTTGTAGGCCTGCAGCGGCTTGAGCGCGACCACCGCCAGCGTCTGCTGCTGCTTCTGGCGCTCCTGCTCCGCCTGCTGTGCGCGCTCGGCCTTTTCGGCGAAGCTGCGGCTGTACTTGTAGCCGACCACTGCCAGGATCACGGCAAACAGCACGGCCACGACGGCAACGATCTTGAGCGTGGTACTGCTCATTGCATCCCCCTATGGAACTCAGCAAAACAACGCTATCTGAAGTTTTAAAGCTGTGCCGCCGCCGTAGAGCGTAGCAGGTTAGGCATCGGCGGAATCGCACCGATGCCCGGCATGTCGATGACCGGGAACAGCCAGCCCGGCGTCGACAGCGTGAACTCCACTTCCACACTGATCGTGTTGTCGACCTCGTCGACCGGACAGACCGCGCCGTCGCATACCACCAGCCGCGATCGCTGTGCGGCCGGCAACCATGCGAAGGCATCGTTGACCGCCTCGGTGACGCGCTGCTGGCGCAAGGCATCGAAGTCGTCGGCATCCGGCGCAACCGCGACCGCGGCCTCGGCCGCCTGCTGCGCTGCGAAGTTGACCGACTGGTTCAGGACAAAAATGTAGCCGTAGACCAGCGTCCCGTACATCAGGAAGAAAAAAATCGGAAAGATGAATGCGAATTCCACCACGGCTGCGCCGCGCTGCAATCGCCGGTCCTTCACTGCAAATCGGGTATTCATGGCCAGTCCTCCAGTGCCGGCAGGAACGGACCGGCCAGCATTTCAGCGCAGAACGCCAGGGCAAACGCGCTTCCGGCGGGGAACCTGGTCTTCTTGTCCGCCGCCATGGCCTTCAGCCACAGCAGGCCGAGGATGCCCATCGCCACGCCGGCAAACAACAACATTTCAACCGTCCGCCCAAAACCCAGCAACAAGCCCAGGCAGGCCGCGAACTTGACGTCGCCGGCGCCCATCTTGCCCGTTGAGTATCCGGGCAGCAGCACGCCCAGCGCCAAGGCCAGTCCACCGACCGAGGATCCGGCCGCCACCTGCAGCAGGCCGCTGCCGTTGACGACCAGGGCCAGCACTGCCGGCACCAGGCACAACAGCAGCACCACATTGGGGATGCGCTGCCGCCAGAGGTCGTAGGCGCCGATCCCCAAGGCCCAGGCCGCAAGAATCGCCGGGAGCACCATCATGCGTGGCGCTCCCGACGCGACACCGGCCTGCACGCCCGCCATGGGGAGGCGGGCGTGCCAGGCAACCGCGGCCGTTTCATGTCACGACACCGCAGTGCCTGGCCGTCCGGCGATACCGCCATGGGCAGAATCGCCGGACGTATCAAGCCCGTGCCTGGATGCGAGGCTTACGGCAGGCCAGCTTCCACGTCCTGGAACAGGCCGTCGAGCTTCGGGCCGATCAGGAGCAGGGTGGCAATGATCGCGACGGCAATCAGGCCAACGATCAGGCCGTACTCGACAGCGCTGGCGCCTTCTTCGTCACGGAGAAACTTCATCAGCTGGTTCATCTGGGTGCTCCAAGAGGTGGGGGTAGCGGCCATCTCGTGAGCCGCATGGATACTATGTGCGTGTAGGAAAATTCCGTCAAAGCAACTGACTGACGGATTTACTACCGCTCATCGGTGACTGTACCCGAGTGGTTTTCCCCGGCAGATGAAAGGTTTATGACGACATACGCGATCGGTGACGTGCAAGGCTGCCATGACGCCCTGCAGCGTCTTTTACAGCAGCTGGACTACAAAACCGGGCGCGACCGCCTGATTTTTGTAGGAGATCTGGTCAACCGGGGGCCGCAGTCGGCGGAGGTGCTGCGCTTTGTCCGCAGCCTCGGCGACCGAGCCATGACCGTACTGGGCAACCACGACCTGCATCTGCTGGCGGTGGCACAGCGGCAGGATCCGGTGGATCGCAAGGACACTTTCCAGGACGTGCTGGACGCGCCCGACCGCGAGGAACTGCTGGACTGGCTCAGCCAGTGCCCGCTGGCCTGCGAGGATCCGGACACCGGCACCCTGGTCGTGCATGCCGGTGTCGCGCCGCAGTGGAGCCGCCGGAAGACCCTGCGGCTGGCACGCGAGGTGGAGCAATGGGTCGCCGGACCGCGTGCCGGCGATTTCTATGCCCATATGTACGGCAACGATCCCGATCGCTGGGATGACGAACTGGAAGGCTGGAAGCGCCTGCGCTTCATCGTCAACTGCCTGACGCGCATGCGCTACTGCAGCGTCGACGGCCGCATCGACACCCGCGCCAAGGGTGCACCCGGCAGCCAGCCCGATGGCCTGCAGCCCTGGTTCGAGGTCAAGGGTCGCAAGACCGCCGAAGACCGCATCGTGTTCGGCCACTGGTCGACGCTGGGCCACGTCAGCTGGAACGGCGACCGCATCTTCGGCCTCGACACCGGCTGCGTCTGGGGTGGCAGCCTGACGGCGCTGAACCTGCAGAGCGGCGAGTTGCACTCGACGGGCTGCGAGCAGTACCGCAGGCCGGGAGTGCACAGCGACTGAGGCAAAGGCTTTTTTGGCCACGGATTTACACGGATCAAGTTTTTCCGTGTGTGTCCGTGTCATTCCGTGGCCAATGACTTTCTGCTTTTGAGCCACCCCAAAACGAATCGCCCCCGTTTCCGGGGGCGATGTCGTTACTGCTGACCGCTTTAGTGGCGCGGCTTGAACACCGGCTCTTCGCCCGGCGCCAGTTCCCTCGGCTTGAGAATGAACGAGGCGATGGCCGGCAGCAGCACGATGGCGCCGATCATGTTCGTGGTGAACATGAACACCAGCAGCTTGCCCATGTCGCGCTGGAACTGCAGGCCGGACCACAGCCAGGTCAGCACGCCGAGGCTCAGCGTGATGCCGGTGAAGATCACCGCCTTGCCGGTCAGCTTCAGGGTCTTGAGATAGGCATCTCGGGGCTTGAAGCCGCCCGCCAGGGCGTCGGCGTAGGTCGCGTAGACGTAGATGCCGTAGTCCACACCGACACCTGCCGCCAGCGCCACCGCCGGCAGGATCGCCACCTTCATGCCGATCCCCAGGATGGTCATCACTGCGTAGGCCATCCACGACACCAGCGACAGCGGCAGCATGATCGCCACCAGGCTCTGCCACTCGAAGAAGGACAGGAACACGCAGATGATGATGCCGGCATAGACCGTGTACAGGATCGGCTTCTCGAGGCGATGTACCTCCTCGTTGGTCGCGGCCATGACGCCGACGTTGCCGGAGGCCAGCGCGAAGTTGACCGGGCAGGCCTTGTCCATCGCCTTGTGCGCCTCGGCAGCCGCATCGGCGGCCTTGGTCAGCTCCAGCACCTTCGGATCGGCGTCGACCTTCTCGTCGGTCAGCGTGCCGTCCTTCTTGCGCATCTTCTCGATGTGCTTCTCGCGCGCGATACGCGCCTGGCCAGAGGCACGGCGCTTGTCGAGCTTCTCGGCACAGTAGGCGGCATTGACGTCCTTGTTCAGCTCGAAGAACTCGGTCGCGTTCTCGTCGTTGAACCTGCCCACCTCATGAACGATGCGCTCCAGCGTCGAGGCGCGGTGGTTCTGGGTGAACACGAACAGCGCCAGCGCCGAGCAGTTGGAGTTGAGCAGGCCGGACGAGGTCGGGATCGGTGTGATCGCCTGCACCATCGTGTACTGGTTGCGCGGCAGCACCTTGCTCTTCGGCGCGGCCTCGTTGAACGCGGAATTGACCTGCTTGGCGGCCCAGGGCAGCGACAGCACCGACTGCACGCCCTCGGTGTTCTCCATGCGCCAGCCGAAGCGGTCAACCTGGTCCATCATGTTGTGCTTGACGCAGGCCTCCGGATCCATCTCGGCGATGACCTTCATGATGTCGGTGCCGATCGCGAAGTTGCGGCCGATCGCCAGCGTGTCCTTGTTGTAGCGCGAGTCCGGCAGCAGTTCCGGCACGCCGTCCTGGCTGTCGCCGACCTGCAGACCCTCGCCCTTCCAGAAGCTCCAGCCGTAGACCAGGGACGCCAGCAGGATCGCGACCACCGCCGGCGTCGGACGCACGATGTTGGAGATGAACTCCCAGATCGGGTCGAGCACGCTGTCGCGGGTTTCCTGCTTGACGCGGAAGGCCTCCGGATCGCCGATGTCGATCCAGGTCAGCCAGATCGGCATCATCACCTTGTTGGTGATCAGGATCGCGAACATGCCCAGCGAGGCATTGATCGCCATCTCGCGGATGATGTCGATGGGAATGGTGTAGATCAGGGCGAAGCCGACGAAGCCGGTCATGATCGCCATGGTTCCGTACACCGCCAGGCGGCGCCAGGTCTCCAGCGAGGCATCGAAGCTGTTGCGCTTGAAGATCGTGATCTCGCCGACCCAGGCGTTGACGTACTGCACGCCGTGCGACACCGAGATGGCGATGATCAGGAACGGCACCAGGATGGCGAAGGGATCCAGGCCCTTGCCGGCGAGCTGCAGCAGGCCGAACTCCCAGATCACGGCCGTGACCGCGCAGACCAGCGGCAGCACCGCCAGCTTCATCGAGCCGGTGTACAGCCACAGCAGCAGGAAGGTCAGGAACAGCGTCAGGATCAGGAACATCACCACCTGCATGGTGGCGTCGATCACGTCGCCGACGACCTTGGCGAAGCCGATGATGTGAATGTTCACATCAGGGTTGAACTGCGGGTTGTCGACGTGCTCGATCGCCACCTCGCTACCCTTGACGCTGATCTTGTCCGGCGTCGAGCCATCCTCGGGCGCCGGCGGGCTCACCTCGAAGGTCTCCATGCGCAGCTTCCAGCCCAGGTCGACGAAACCCTCGCCCACCACGGTACCGGCCGGCAGATTGCCCTTGCCTTCCTTGAGCTTGTAGATGTACTTCTTGGGGCTGGTGAAGCGGCCGCGCAGCTTGTCCTCCAGCATCTTGGAGACGCGCGCGTAGTCCAGCTTCTCACCGGTGACCGGATCCACTTCGAGCAGCTCGGAGTAGATCATCGCGCCGTTCTGGCTCTTGGTGGTGTAGCGGCCGACGTGGCCACCCTTGCCGACGTTGGCGCGGACCACGCCGAACATCTCGTCGGTGGGCGCGTACTCGGCCGGGATGACGTTACCGCCGGCAAAGCCACCCTCCACCACCTCGATGTAGCGCACGTCCGGCGTGAACAGCGAGGACACGCGCGAGCGGTCGATGCCGGGCAGGAAGAACACTTCGTCGGTGGCACTCTTCAGCGAGGTCAGGAATGCCTCGTTGTAGATGTCGCCCTTGCCGTCCTTCTGGATCAGCGCCACCAGCACGGTGTTGGCGCCGCCGAATTCGGCCATGTACTGCTTGAGCACCTGCATGTACTTGTGCTCGAGCGGGATCGACTTGTCGAAGCCCGCGTCACGCTTGATGTGCCCAGCCTGCCATGCGAACACGATCGTGAGCGCCGTCAGGATCGCCATCGTCAGCTTGCGCCGCCCGTAGATCAGCGGCTCGATCGCAGCGAGGATCTTCTGCGTCGTGGTCGGCTTGTGGTTTTCTTGGCTCATGGATTTTTTCCTGTGAGGGGGCGGCCGATCACTGCAGCTTGACGCTCTGGGCGCCGGACTCGCCGACGGCCAGCAGGCTCTGCGCACCGAGCGTGATCGCGCCCGACAGCGGCGTGCCTGCGGTGCTGCGCAGGCTGCGCAGGTTGCCACCGCTGCCATCCATCACCAGCACCGTGCCATTGAGTCCGACCATGGCCACGCCGCCGTCCGCGGTGGCGACACCACCGAACATCGATGCGACCGTACCGGTATCGACCTTGGTCCAGCTGTTGGAGCGCGGCTCGCCGGAGACGTAGACGTTGCCGCGCAGGCCGAAGATCACCGCGCCCTTCTCGCCCAGCGCCACCGCGCCGAACAGCGAGCTCTCGTAGGGCGAGGTCAGCTTGGTCCAGCTGGTACCACCATCGGCGGAGATCGCCAGGGTGCCCTGCTCGCCGGCAATCAGCAGATCGCCGTTGTTGAGGCGGGCAATGGAGTTGAAGTGCAGCTCCTCCGCGCGGATCGGGGTCTGCACCTCGGTCCAGTTCTGGCCACCGTCGGTGGTTTCGTAGAACAGGCCGTAGGCGCCGACCGCAAGGCCGCGGCTGGTATCCAGGAACAGCACGTCGAGCAGCGGCTTCTCCAGCTGCGGCTGGAAGTTCTGCAGCGCCCAGGTCTTGCCGCCGTCCTGGGTATGCAGGATCACCGCGTCATGGCCCACGGCCCAGCCGTTCTTGGGATCGGTGAAGGTCACCGCGGTGAGCGCCGAGCGCACCGGCACCACCACCTGCGCCCAGTCCTTGCCGTTGTTGGAAACCAGGATGTGGCCGCGATCGCCGACCGCGACCAGGCGCTCGCCGGTGTTGACCACGTCGAGCAGCAGCGAACGCGAGGCCAGGGGCATGATTTCGGCAGGCAGCGGCTTGACCGGCGGGGCCGCGGCTTCTTCCGGAGCAGCCTCGGCAGCAGCTTCCTCGACCGGCGCCGCATCCGCGGCGGCCTCGGGGGCAAGCTCGGTCTCGGCCGGGGCAGCTTCGGCAGGAGCGGCGGCCTCGTCCTGGGCGGTGACCGCCACGGCGAAAATGGCCAGTGCGGAGCCGGCCAGCAGCCCCAACAGCTTGTTGTCCTGTTTCATGATTCCCCTCTTCTTGGGGCGCGCAAGGGAGCTTTGCACGCTCTTTGACTGTATTTGCCGCGCAAGTTTTTCACGTCACTGCAGGCTTGGCCAGCCTTTTTTCAGGGCTGGCGGCCTTGCAGTGCAACAAAAAAGCTTGACGCCGTGTCCTGCGGTCAGAACACGTAGCCCAGCGACAGCATCAGGTTGTCGCGATCGCGCGAGGCATCCCGATCTTCGCCGCCGGTGAACCAGGTGTAGCGGACCTCGCCGTTCCAGGTCGACAGGTAGTCGAAGCGGATGCCGGAGATGATCTGCTTGCGGCCGTCGACGAAGTTCTGGCCCAGGCCCGGCGCGGTGCCGTCGACGTCGTGGAAGAAGGCGTTGAGCAGCTCGAAGTTGATCCCCCAGAAGGCGTCGTCGTAGCGGGTCAGCGTGACCAGGCGGTAGCCGTAGGAGTACTCGGTGCCGAAGTTGCGGGTCCTCTGCCGGGTCGGGTTCTGGCGCAGCGCATTGTCGGTCACCGTGCTGCTGCGCGGATCGTTCGGATCGCTGCGCACGTCGCGCGGGTTGATGCCGGGCACGCCATCGGCGCCGGTGGAGATGTGGGTGTCGACACCACCGCCCTGGAACTGCAGCTCCGACAGCTCGGGGAAGTCGAGCACATGGGTCATGCCCATTTCCAGCAGCGTGGTGATCTGCGAGGCACCGATCGGATTGTCGCCGCCACCGAAGATGCGCAGCAGCGTGGTGCCGAGCTGGCCCACCTTCATGCGCTCGTAGCCACGGACGTAGTCGCCCGGCTCATAGGTCGCACCGCGGTACTGGGAGATGAAGTCGGGAACCGCGGTGCGGCGACCCGGCAGCGTGGCGATGCCCAGGCTGAAGTCGTTCGACGGAAAGGCGGGCTGCAGGCTGGCGAAGATCACATCGGTCGAGTGGATCTGCAGCGGCAGGTTGGGCCGGAAAGCGTACTCGCCGGACCAGGCAAAGTCGCCCAGCGTGGTGTTGAAGGAGATGCCGTAGACCTGGATGTCCTCCGGATACTCGACGATCAGGCGCGAGGTCTCCAGCGGCAGGGCCTCGCGGCTGACCGGGACGAAGGCGACGTCGGCATCCGGGTTGGCGGTACGCACTCCCAGGGTGGTGAGATTCTGCAGCAGGGCGGTTTCCCCCGGCGCCTGGCAGGAAGCCAGCAGGCCCGCGATGTTGGTCAGCGGGTTCGGCGGCAGGCCTGCCGGGGTGTCCGGAATGCAGGTCGCGTCGGCGGCTAACGCGGACACCGCCGGCACGCGGCTGTGGTAGTTGGCAAAGTAGAAGCCGAACTCGGTGCCGTTGTTGATGCTGTCGGCGAACAGGCGGAAGGCAATGCCGTACTGGCCACCGCCATCGGGCTCACGGCGCTTTTCCTCGGCATGGTCGCGCAGGATGGTGCGCGAGGACTGCGAGCCCAGCACCGCCGCCGGATCCTCCGGGTTGCGGTAGGGTTCGTACAGCTGGTTCGGATCCTCCGGCGCCTTGGCGAAGGACAGCATCGCGTAGTCGCCACCGTTGCCGACGATGTCGGAAGTGGAGAAGAAGCTGCCGACCGGATCGGCGACGATCGGCTTCCACTGGTACTGGTAGAACAGCTCGGCGCCGAAGCCGTCCATCAGTTCGGTGTTCAACACCACCATGCCGACCGGCTGGAACAGTTCCTTGACGTCGAAGCCCGGCAGGCGCAGCAGTGCCTGGTTGGGCGGATTGATGGTGTTGAGGCTGTTCAACGCCAGGAAGCCGCTCTCGCCCCAGTTCACCACCTGGTTGCCGACCTTGATGGTGGCACTGCGCTCGCCGATCTCGAAGGCGCGGCTGACGAAGAAGTCGAGGAAGCGGAAGTCCTTGCCGTTGATGTCCTCGTTCGGATACGCCGAACGCGAGTTCTGCAGCGTCGTGTCCGGGTGGCGCTCGATCATGCCGCTGTAGCGGTCGTCGTAGATGTACAGCGCGCGCGCGAAGAAATTGAAGTCGCTGACGTTGAAGCTGATGTCGCTGGTGAACTTGGCGGTGGCGTGCACCAGGTCGTGCTTTTCGTAGTTGAGGTTGCCGTTGTCGCCGTTGGCGCTGAAGGCGCCCGGGGCAGCGAGCAGGCGCTCGTTGCCACCTTCGCGGCTGGGTGAGCAGGTGTCGCCGGCATAGGTGTTGTTGCCGGAGGGATCCGGGCCGTTGGCATCGCCGCCGGTGACGCGCCGCAGGCACAGCCCCGGCTGCAGGTTGCTCTTGCTGACCAGCGTGTTGTCGCGGTCCTGCATGCGCATGACCGCACCGATCGAAATCAGGTTGTCGAGCTTGATCGGGGTGCCGGCGAGGTCGATCTCGAAGGCAGCGGCGGGCTGGGCACCGAGCAGCGCGGCGACGGCGGCAAACGGCAGGTACTGCGGACGGCGAACCACTTTCATGTTTTCTCCCTGGACGCAACGACCACACCGCCGGGGGGCGGTACGGTTCAACTTTTTAACTTTGTCCGGAGGAAGCGCCATGAGCCCTCCCCGTCGCGACGGCTCGTGCCGTCTTTTTAATAGGGTGCAGCTCCGATGAGGCGAATCTGCAAGGACTGATGTCTGAAAGGTTTTTAGCAGACGTGGCGCGCGGGCCGCAACACGGCCGCGCAACAAATCCGGCTCATGCCAGCCAGACCAGGCTGGCCATGCGTCCGCAGCGGGCATCGCGGCGGAATGAATAGAAGCGCTGGGCATCGCCGTGCGTGCACAGGCCACCGCCGTAGACGCGGTCTACACCGGCGCGGGCAAGGCGACGACGGGCCAGTGCGTAGAGGTCGGCGAGGAACTTGCCCGGCGCGGCCGGCTGGAAGCAGCCCACAGCCCCTGGATCCAGGTCGACGAAGGCCTGGCGCACCTCCGGGCCGACCTCGAAGGCCGAGGGTCCGATCGCCGGCCCCAGCCAGGCCAGCAGCCGTGCGGGCGGCACCGGCAGCGCGGCGATGGTGGCTTCCAGCACGCCGCCGGCCAGCCCGCGCCAGCCGGCATGCGCGGCCGCCACCACGCTGGCCTGGTCGTCGCAGAACAGCACCGGCAGGCAATCCGCGGTCTGCGCCACGCAGACCTGCCCCGGCCCGGTGGCGATGCTGGCGTCGGCCTCCGGCAGGCCGCTGACCGGCAGCCGCACCACGCCGGCGCCATGGACCTGCTGCAGCCAGCCCGGCTCGGCCGGCAGCTGCAGGGTCTCGGCCAGCAGGCGACGGTTGCCTGCCACCGCCCCGGGATCGTCACCGCAGCGGGTGCCGAGGTTGAAGCCGGCATGCACGCCCTGGCTGAAGCCGCCGATGCGCGTGGTCTGCGCCGCCCGCACCCGCGGCGGCGCGGGCCAGTCCGGACGGATCAGCAGCGGCGTCATCAGCGCTGCGTCCGCAGCAGGGCCAGCAGGGCCTGCATGTCGGCCGGCGGCTCCATCGTCCAGGCAATGCGCTTGCCGGTCTTGGGGTGCTCCAGCTCCAGCTCCCGCGCATGCAGGGCCTGGCGCGGGAAGGCCTTGAGGCCCTCGCGCAGCCGCTCGCCCATGCCGGCGCCGCGCACCACGTCGCCGCCGTAGAGGTGATCGCCGATGATCGGGTGACGCTGGTGCGACAGGTGCACACGGATCTGGTGCGTGCGGCCGGTCTCGAGCTTGCAGCGCAGGTGGGTATGGCCGTGGAAACGTTCCTGCACCCGGTAATGCGTGACCGCCTCGCGACCGCGGATGCCCTCGACCACGGCCATCTTCACGCGGTCGCGCGGATGCCGGCCGATCGGCAGGTCGATGGTGGCACCGGCGATGAGCGTGCCGTGGACGATGGCGTCGTACTCGCGGCGGAAGTCGCGCTCGCCGATCGCCGCGACCAGGTTCGCATGCGCCTTCAGGTCCAGCGCCACCACCAGCAGGCCGGAGGTGTCCTTGTCGAGGCGGTGGACGATGCCGGCGCGCGGCACCGCCGCGGTCTGCGGGAAATGGTGCAGCAGCGCGTTCTGCAGGGTGCCGTCACGCTGGCCGGCACCGGGGTGCACGGTCAGCCCCGGGGGCTTGCGGATCACGGCGATCGACTTGTCGGCGTGGGCCACGTCCAGCGGCAGGTCCTGCGGCTGGACGGTGGTGTCCTGCGGCGGCACCGCGTCCAGTTCGAGGGCGTCGCCGACCGCCACCGGATGCCGCATCCGGGTCACGGTCTCGCCGTTGACCCGCAGCCGCCCCTCGTCGATCCAGGTCTGCAGGCGCGAGCGCGAAAACTGCTCGAACAGGCGCGCGCAGGCCGCGTCCAGGCGGCTGCCGGCCAGATCCAGGGGAACCGTAGCGCTCAATAACCAGTCTTCTTCGTCAGGCAGTTCCGCGGCGCTCATCAGCTATACTCAGGAAATCACAGGGTTCATCGTTCAATGAAGCTCAAAATCATGCTTGCCGCGGCCATCCTGGCCGCCGGCTGCAGCTCCGATCCCAACCGGCTGCCGCCCACCAATCCCTTCAAGCCGGAACAGCGCAGCGCACGCGAGCTCAAGCTCGAAGCCTCGCAATTGTACAAGGCTGCGCGCGAATCCCTGGATTCCAGTGATTTCGGCACCGCGATCGAACGCTACGACAAGCTGACCCAGCGCTTCCCTTTCTCCGAGTACGCCACCCAGGCGCAGCTGGAGAAGGTTTACGCGCAGTACCGCAACTACGACCATGATGCTGCCATGGCCGGCGCCGACCGCTTCCTGCGCGAGCATCCGCGCCACCCCGCCGCCGACTATGTGCAGTACATCAAGGGGCTGACCAACTTCGACCGCGAGGAGGGCCTCAGCGACATGCTGGGCCTGGACGCGACGCAGAAGGACATGGGCTACGCCCGCCGCTCCTTCGACGACTTCGGCCTGCTGGTGCAGAAGTACCCGACCAGCGCCTACGCCCCCGACGGTCGCCAGCGCATGATCTGGCTGCGCAACCGCATCGCCGAGAGCGAGATGCACGCGGTGCGCTTCTACATGAAGCGCGGCGCCTACATCGCCGCCGCCAAGCGCGGCGAGCAGATCCTGGCGCAGTATCCCGGCGCGCCGGTGACCCTCGAGGTGCTGGAGCTGATCGAGCAGAGCTACCGCGCACTGGGCCTGACGCCGCAGGCCGACGACGCCGCGCGCCTGCTGGCCGCCAACCGCGACCCGGTCGTCGCCGTGCCCGCGCCGGTGATCCCACCGGCCGCCGTCGTACCGGTGGCACCGCTGGCCGCGGAGAAGAAGGAAGGCTGGAGCGTCGAAATGGGCGGCAAGGAAGTCTATCGCTCGGCTCCCGAGGCCACGGCGACCCCGGCCGCCGGCAGTGCAGAAGCCCCCGCAACTCCCGCGACAGCGCCGGCGCCGAAGAAGTCCGGCCTGGTCGTCGAACTGGGCGACGAGCAGGTGATCGGCCCCGAGGCCGATGCCCGCCGCGCCAAGGCCGAAGCCGAGGCGGCGAAGCAGGACGCCAAGGCGGAAACCGCGCCTGCGACGGCACCTGCGCAGCCCTGATTCGGCTGCCGATGAAGAAAGCCCCGGTCTTGCGACCGGGGCTTTCTTGTTTCAGATGTCGCCGTAGACCGCTGTCAGCGGATATCGCCGCTCGCGCCCGAAGGCGCAGCGCGTGACCTTCGGCCCCGGCGGCGCCTGTCGCCGCTTGTACTCCGAGCGACGCACCAGCGCGGCGACGCGCTTGACCGTGGCCTCGTCGAAACCCAGCGCGACGATCTCCGGGATCGACAGCTGCCGTTCGACATAGGCCTCGAGGATCGGGT
>DATILC010000123.1:0-1619 GCA_035476855.1 Solimonas sp.
CCACTGGTTTCGTTGCAGGCGATGGCGTGCCGCCAGGCAGTCGCTGGCCGACGGCGCGTGCCAGCGCGCTGCGGGCGCGCCAGTAGTCGCCCAGCGCCTCGATCCGGCCGGCGCGCGCGGCGTATTCCTGCTGGCGCGCCAGCAGCAACTCGAACACGCTGGTCAGCATGTAGTTCTGCTCCAGCTGCAGCTCACGAACGATCTGCTCGCGCTGCGGGATCAGCTGTTGCCGATAGGTTTCGACCCGCGCCTTCGCCGACAGCACGGCGGCATGCTGGCGCCGCACGTCGTTGCCGGCCTGCAGCAGCAGCTGGTCGAGCTGTGCCTCCCGCTGCTCCAGCAGGGCCTGCGCGCGCGCGGCGCGGCCGCTGCCCCAGTCGAACAGCGGCAGTTCCAGCGCCAGTGTCGGGCCGTGGTTGATGGCGCCGTCGAAATCCTTTTCGCGCTCATAGCCGATCTCGATGCCGCCGACCCAGCGCAGCCGCCGCTCCAGCCGGTAGTGTTCGGCCACCGCCTGAGCGTTGAGACGCGCGGCCGCGACATCGAGGCGGCGGTCGGCGGCCAGCTGCAGCAGCGCTGCCGCGTCGGGTTCGTTCGCCAGCGGTGCCGGCAGTCCGGCCTGCAGCGTCCAGCCGTCCTGCTGCGGCGGCAGGCCCATCAGCAGGTTGAGTGCGCTGTGGGCCTCGCCGGCCGCTGCGCGGGCGGCCTGTGCATCGAGCTGCGCCTGCGCGGCGCTGGCCTGTTCCAGTGCCAGCGCGCGCGCCGGCAGGTTGCCGGCCTCGTGGTAGCGCTGTGCCAGTCGCGCGGAGGCGCGGGCCGCGCGGGCGCCGTCCTCGCGCAACGTGGCGAGTTGCTGCGCAGCGGCAGCGGCATACCAGGCGCCCTCGACCTCGGCGGCGAGCTCCAGTGCGGTGGAGGCCAGCTCCAGCTTCGCCGCCTCGAACTGCGCGCCGGCCAGTCGCGACTCGGCACGCAGGAACAGCAGGCGGCTGAAGTCGAGGCTGATGCCCAGGGTCAGCTGGCTGCCGACGGCATCGCCGGACAATCGCGCCGCCGACAACACGGGATTGGCGAGGCGCCCGGCCTGGTAGACCTCGGCGGCCGAATAGCCCAGCTGCGCGGCCTGCAAGCGCAACCGCGGGTTGTTGACCAGCGCCAGCTGCACGGCGCTGTCGATGCCCAGCGGCTGCTGCAGGCGCTCGCGGGTATAGGCCTGTGCATCGGCAGGCTGGGGTACGGCCAGGCCCTGCGCGGCGACTGACTGCCAGGCCTGGCTACGGCCCCAGTCGGCCGGCAGGCTGGCGCAGCCGGTGAGGCTTGCGGCCAGCAGTGCGGCGGGCGCGCTGAAAAAGTATCGGGGAAACACGGGACCTCCCGGTTCATTCCTGGATGGCGGAATCGGACGCGCGAGCAGGGGCTCGCCGCCGACGCGGCAGCTGCTCAGGTGCTACTGGGAGGACGGATCAGCTCGTGGTCATGCGCCGAGGTCGGCGCGCCGGGGCGCGCGTCGGCAAGCTGCAGCGACGCCGGAACGCGCAGGGCCATGCCTGCGGGCGGTGGCGACAGCGCCGGGCAGCTGGTGGCGCAGTGCGTGGCTGCGCAGGGGCAGCCGCAGTCGC
>DATILC010000124.1:0-30010 GCA_035476855.1 Solimonas sp.
CGGCGTACCGCTGCGGCAACTGACACTGGAAGCGGCCGGCCGCGAGACGCCGGTGGCCTTCGAGAGCTGCAACCCGCTGCCACCGGAGGGCCTGCCGGGCCTGGTCAACGGCGTGATCCGCGACAGCAGCAACCCGCTGCCGGGCCTGCCGTTTCCGCTGGCGCCGGAGCAGCCGCAGATGGTCCGCTTCTACGGCCTGCCGGAGACGCTGCGCCAGCTGGTCAGCAACGCCGTGAGCTTCCCGCTGCCGCTGGGTGCGATCACCGGCTCCGATACCGGCGGTGGCTTCCTCAGCAACGTCGACAACGCTTACGTCACCACGATCGCCAGCCGCGACAAGGGCTCGCTGTACATCGTCCGTGGGCTTGCTCCGCGCCATGCCCGTGCGCCGCACGAGGCACCGCTGGGTGCGGCGCAGTTGCGCTACTGGTCGTTGTGCGCCAACGAGTTCATCAGCCAGCGTTACGTCGACTGCCTGTCCGATTTCGAGGTGCCACTCGATGTGCAGGGCTACTTCACGGTCGTGGTGTCCGACCCCGCCGAGCGCCCGGCGAACGCGGTGGATGCGAACGCGATCGCCTGGCTGCCCTGGGGTTCGGTCTATCCGGACTCGGTGCTGATCTACCGCCACATGCTGCCGTCGCCGCATTTCGCGCAGGCGGTGCAGAACGTGCCCTACGGCACGCCGCCGGCGGAGGTCATGGGCGACTACCTGCCGCAGATCCTGTACTGCGACCGTACGACGATCGAGGCAGCGGGCAACGCCGCGCAGGCTTTTGCGGCCTGCGCGGCGCGGGAATAGAGCGGGAATCGCGCTACCGGGAGGGGTGGGGCAGGCGGCCTCCGGGCCGGTCTACACTGCCCGCCCGCGTCATTTCTGCATCCCCGTCATGATCGATATGCCTGCGCCGCAGCTCCCGGCTCGCCGCGCCGCCGTGATCTTCATCTTCATCACGGTGTGCATCGACGCCATCTCGTTCGGGCTCATCATCCCGGTGCTGCCGCGCTTGGTCACCGAGTTCGCCGGTGGCGACAGCGCCCATGGCGCGCGCGTCTACGGCGTGTTCGTCACCGTGTGGGCGCTGGCGCAGTTCTTCGCCTCGCCGATCCTCGGCGCGCTGTCCGATCGCTACGGGCGCCGCCCGGTGATCCTGCTTTCCTGCACCGGCATCGGCCTGGATTTCATCCTGATGGCGATGGCCCCGAACCTGGCCTGGCTGTTCGTCGGTCGCATCATCTCCGGCATTACCGCCGCCAACTTCAGCACCGCCAGCGCCTACATCGCCGACGTCACGCCGCCGGAAAAGCGGGCCGCTGCCTTCGGCATGCTCGGTGTGGCTTTCGGTGTCGGCTTCGTCATCGGGCCTGCCATCGGCGGAGTGCTCGGCGCCATGGATCCGCGCCTGCCGTTCTGGGCGGGTGCCGCGCTGGCGCTGATCAACGCGGCCTACGGCTATTTCGTCCTGCCCGAATCCCTGGCGCCCGAACACCGAAGCGCATTCTCCTGGCGCAAGGCCAATCCCCTCGGCGCGCTCAAGCTGCTGCGTTCGCATGCGGAACTGCTGTCGATGGCCGGCATCAATTTCCTGTCGCAACTGGCGCAGGTGGTCTATCCGACCGTGATCGTGCTCTACATGGGCAACCGTTACGGTTGGGACGCGCACGCGATCGGCATGACCCTGGCCCTGGTCGGTGTCTGCTCCGCGATCGTGCAGGGTGGCCTCACCGGCCCGGTGGTCCGCTACTTCGGCGAGCGGCACGCCCTGCTGTTCAGCCTGCTGATCGGCATTGCCGGCTTCCTGATCTTCGGGCTGTCACCGACCGGAGCCCTGTTCCTCTGCGGCATCCCGGTGATGGCACTGGCCGGCTTCGCCAACCCTGCGGCGCAGAGCTTGATGACGCAGAGGGTTCCGCCCAACGAGCAAGGGCAGCTGCAGGGCGCCAATGCCGCGCTGATCGGCATCGCCGGCATGATCGGGCCGATCCTGTTCAGCCTGACCTATGCACACTTCATCGATCCCCGCACCGCCGTCCACGTTCCCGGCGCTCCGTTCCTGCTGGCCGCGATGCTGATGGGGGTGGCCGCGGTCATCGCCTGGCGTGCGACGCAGGACAGGCCAGGTTCAAGCGGGGTCCTGACATAGCCAGAGCCCTGCCGGGCCTCAGCGCACCGCAAACCCGTTGGCTTTTGCCAGGTCTCGCAGCCCCAGCCATTCGAGGTTGTGCTGGGCCTGCTTGATGTCGGCCGCGGTCAGCGAACCCAGCAGGCTGGTGAGTCCACCGTTGGGCAGGACCACCGGCAGGCTGTTGCTGCAGTTGGCGCCGAAGGGGCCGGCGGGGACGGCGAAGTCCGGCTTGTCCGTGCGTGGTGCGCCGGCGAAGTCCAGCGCATGCGCGAGGTTCATCGACCAGCCGGCGCGCGCGCTGATGCCGTCGAGGCCGAAGCGCCAGGCGATGAAGTTGAGGATCGAGTTGACGTCGAACTGCAGGTGCGTGACATGGCCCTTGCGCGCACGCGGGCCGATCAGCGCGAAGGGGGTGCGGAAGCCGAGGCGGCCGTCGTTCGGCAGCGCGGCCTCGGCGGCGGATACCGGGCCGACCGGCGGTGCCACGTGGTCGTAGAAGCCGCCCCATTCGTCGTAGCAGACGATCATCAGCGTACGCTCCCACTTCGGGCTGTCGCGCAGCGCCGTGTAGATGCCGTCCAGGAAGGCCTGGCCGTTACGCACGTCGGCCTGCGGATGGTCATCGTTGGAGTAGCCATCCGGTGATTCCTGCAGGAAGCGCGGATCGATGTAGGCCACGTCCGGCAGCAGGCCCAGCGCGGCATCGGTGTAGAAGGTCGCGGCCGGGCGTGAGATCGCCAGGTGCTTGGTGCCCCACAGCGCGGTCAGCGGCAGGTCGTTGAAGTAGTACAGGCCGCTGCGGCCCTTCGCGGCGAGGCGGTCCCAGATCGTCGGCAGCTGCGAGATCGTGAACGTGTTCGAGCGGCGGTCGGTCTCGCCGGCGTGCAGGTAGACGCGGTTCGGGAAGGTCGAGGCGAGGATGCCGTGGAAGTAGCGGTCGCCGATCGTGTAGTGCTCGACCGCTCCCTTGAAGAACGGCAGGTCATCGGCGGTGTAGTAGCCGATCGGGAAGTGGTCCGTGTCGATGCTGGTATCGCCGACCGTCTTGAGCCAGCCGTCCATCGTGCCGCCATTGAGATGCAGGCGGCCGGCATCGTAGCCGTGGTCCGGGTCTTCCTTGCCGCAGCCCTGGTAGCCATATTCCTCGCGCTCGGACAGGCGGAAGGAATCGATCGCGCGGCCGCTCTTGTCCGCGAATTTCAGCCCGGCCTGGCGGCCGTCGGCGCCCGGCGCCCAGCCGAGGTAATGATCGAAGGACCGGTTCTCCATCATCACCACGACGATGTGGTCGATGCCGGAGTCCTTCGGATCGGGCAGCGGCTGCGGCGGAGCGGACGCGGCGGGATCGGCGCCGCCGCTGCTGCAGGAGGCAGAGAGCCCCACGGCAGGGGCGGCGGCGAGGCCGGCCAGCAGGCGCCGGCGTGAACTGTCGATGGAATCGTTCCTGGGTTTGCTCATGACACTCCGTCAGGCCGGTGCAAAGCCGGCAGGCTAGCGATTGCGGATGTCAGCGTTGTGAACGAAAAGCCGCCGCGGCGCCAGCGCGACGGCTAGTAAAAATCACCTTGCAACAGAAACTTGATCGAATGGCTACTCAGTGGTGGCCGGACCGGCCGCCGATTGCAGCTTGCACTGGCTGTACACGGCCTTGCCGCCCCGTTCGATCACGGCCTCGTCGCCCTTGCCCAGGAACACCAGGCTGCCGTTGTCGTACTTCGCGCCCGAGGCGGAGACCGCCTGCGGCAGTTCCACCGCGGTCTCGCCGGGCAGGGTGAGCGCAATGCGCTGTCCCTGGTCGTCGAGGTTGGCCACCGTGACCTGCGCGCTGCCCTCGCACTGGTAGACCAGCATGGTCGGCATTGGCTGTCCCGACTCGTCCGGCGGCGTGGCGGCGACCGGCGCAGCCGCGGCGGGCGCTGCTTCGGGGGCTGCCTGCGGGGCCTGCTCCTGGGATTTCGAACAGGCGGCCAGCAGGACCAGCGCAAGCAGGCTCGAGCAGATATGGCGCATCGGGAACTCCATCGGTGAGGCGGTCATTCAGCGTGGACGCAGCGGGATCCAGTCGGCGCCGTTGTCCGAACGCAGGAGGTTCAGCGCATCGGCCGCCAGCGACAGCGCGCCCCAGTAGGCGTACTTGTAGCCGGCCTCGTCATACAGGTTGGGCGTCTTGTCCAGCGCGTCGCCGCAAGCCTGCAGCGTCAGCTCGCCCAGCGTCTGCCAGCTGCCGTTGCCAAAGAGGTTGCAGGGGCGCAGCTCGGCTGCGGTCGCGGATGCAGCAGCGACCACCGCGTCGGCCACTGCCGGCGGTGGTGCGACCGTGCCGCTGGCCTGCAAGGGTGCGGCATCGACCACCGCCTTCAGCGCGGTCTTGAGTCCCAGTGCGGTCCAGCTGTGGCCAGCGTCCTGCGAGCGGTAGTAGTAGTGCGCATCCAGCGCCAGCATCTGCGTGCCGGACAGGCCGAACTTGAAGCCCTGGGCGTTGTAGGCGGGGATCGCCTGCTCGGTGGCCTTGAGACAGGACTCGGTGGGACCGTAGCCCAAGCCGCGCCATTGGCCGTCGACATGGGCACGGCAGGCGGGCAGGGTGGCCGGCTGGGCGGAGGCCGCAGCGGCAGCCAGGAGCAGCAGCGCTGACAGGCCAGCACGGCGGCGGACAGACATCATCGAGTTTCCCTGGGAGTCGTTTGCGGCGACTCTAGCACGCCGGGCAGCGGCCTCTCAGGTGGTGGCAGCGCGCCCGCGGATGCGCGACAGCAGACCCAGCACGCGGGTGGCGACCGTGGTGCTGGCCTCCTCGGGTTCGCGGATTTTCTCGACCTGGTAGGCGGCGCGCAGCTTCGGGGCAGCGCGCAGCGCGCGGTGGTGGCGCAGCGCGGAGCCGATGCTCATGCCCAGCGGGCCGCGACGCACCGGCTTGGGCAGCAGGCGGAACACCTGGCCCTGGTTGATCAGGCCGATGAAGACGGTGACGTCCTGGAACGGCGTCAGCACGATCGTCACGACTTCCGGGTGCTGGGCCTTGAGCAGCTTCAGCAGCGGGGTGACGCTCTCGCGGTTCACCACCAGTTCCGAGACGATCAGGCTGATTTCGTGCCGCTCCAGGGCTTCCATCGCCTGGTCCAGCGTGCGCGCCCACAGCACCGACATCGACGGGCCGACGATCTCCTGCACCGCCTTCATCACCTCGGCGTCGTCGTCGATCACCAGCAGGGTTTCCTCCGGCTGGACGAAGGCCGGCGCGACGAAGCTGCCAGTGTCGGTGAACAGCGGCTGCGGCGGCGCCACCGGCCCGGCACTCATCAGCGACCGCGAGATTTCCGCCGCCTGCTGCACGGTGCTGCGCAGTTCCGCGGCATCCCAGGGTTTGTTGATGAAGCGGAAGATCTCGCCCTCGTTGACCGAGGCCACCACCGCTTCCAGCTCGGAATAGCCGGTCAGCAGCAGGCGCATCGTGTTCGGGGATTTCTCCTTCACCCGGCGCAGCAGTTCGGCCCCCCGCATGATCGGCATGCGCTGGTCGCTGACGATGACGTGGACCGGCTCGCGCTCGACGATGTCCAGCGCCTGCTGCGGATCGGTGGTGGTGTGCAGGATGTAGTTGCCGCGGAACAGCATCGCCAGCGAGCGCAGGATGCGTTCCTCGTCGTCGATCAGCAGCAGCGTCGGCTTCTGGTTCATGGCGATCCCATGGTGGCTGCTGCTTCGACCGGCAGGCTGATGACGAACTTGGTGCCGCGCCCCGCTTCGGAAACGACGTCGATGCGGCCGCCGTGCGCCTGCACGATCTGGTAGCTGATCGACAGCCCCAGGCCGGTGCCTTGCCCGACCGGCTTGGTGGTGAAGAAGGGATCGAAGATCTTGGCGACGACTTCCTGCGGCATGCCCTTGCCGTTGTCCTGGATGTGCACGCGGACCCAGGCGCCCTCGGCTTCGGTCTTCAGCAGCAGCTTGCCCTCGTCATGCTCGATGGCCTGTGCCGCGTTGGTCATCATGTTGAGCAGGACCTGGTTGATCTGCGAGGGCGAGCAGCGGATGCGCGGAATCTCGCCGTAGCGGCGGATGACTGCGACGCGACCCTTCAGCACGTTGTTGGCGATGGTCAGCGTCTGGTCGAGGCAGTCGTTGAGCGAGACGTCGCCGAGTCTTGCCTGGTCGAGGCGGGTGAAATTGCGCAGGTTGACCACCAGTTCCTTGATCGTGTCGACGCCGAACAGGGTGTCGTCGAACAGGGCAGTGGCATCCTCGAGGAGCTTGCTGTCGCGCAGCTCGGTCGTCAGCGCGTTGCACTGGAACATCTGCTGCGACAACACCTGCTCGTCGGCGCCCTCGTCGGTCAACAGCTGGCCCAGTTGCTCATGGGCTTCCAGCACTTCGCCGAGCTGCCCGAATACGCCACGGATCATGTCGACGTTGTTGCGGACATAGCCCAGCGGCGTGTTGATCTCGTGGGCCACGCCCGCGACCATCTGACCCAGCGAGGCCATCTTCTCGGACTGCACCAGCTGCGCCTGCGAGGCCTGCAGCTGGCGATAGGCTTCGCCCAGTTCGCGCGAGGACTGATCGACGCGCTGCTGCAGCGCCGAGATCAGGTCGAGCACGATGCCCATGCCGACGTAGCGGCCCTGGTCGACGACGATGAAGTCCTCGGTGATCGGCGAGCCGAGCTTGGCGGTGATGTCGGCGGCTGCCTGCTCCAGCCCCGCGCCGAGATCTACGGACAAGGGGCTGGCGTTCATCGCGTGGGTCACGGACCGTGGCCCGAAGATCTCGCGGCCGAAGCGGCGCAGGAAGATGCCGTTGAGCGTATGGCGGCTCAGTGTGCCCAGGGGGCGACCGTCGTCGCCAGCGATCGGCAGGCACAGCATGCGCGCGTATTCCGGCTTCAGGAACAGGTCGGCGGCAGCGTCGATGGTGAGGCGCGGGCTTACCGGCGCGACATCGAGCAGGAGCTTGCCGATATCGCTGGAGGGAGTCGGCGGCGGGGGGAGAATGTGGGCGGCGGCAGTCATACACCTGACAGCGTAGTCAGTGGTCATGACGAAACGATGTCGAATTGGAGGCGGCCGCCCAAGAAAAAGCCCGCGCAGGGCGCGGGCTTTTTTTTAAAGCCGGGACTTCAGCGGGTCGGTACGAACACCACCTGGCCCTTGACCGCGCTCGGCAGGCTGATGCTGCCGCCGCTGGTGGTGCTGCCGAACACCTTGTTGAGCGAGGTCTGGAAGGTCACCGATGCCGGCGTGGTGCTGCCGGTCGTGCTGCCGGTGGTGCTTCCCGTGGTGCTGCCGGTCGTGCTGCCAGTGGTGCTCCCCGTCGTGCTACCGGTGGTGCTTCCCGTGGTGCTGCCGGTCGTGCTCCCCGTCGTGCTCCCCGTGGTCGTGCCGTTGTCGTCGCCGCCGCCGCAGGCCACCAGGGTCAGCGTGGACACGGCGATCATCGCGATCGCCAGCGTCTGCAGACCGCGCCGCCGGGTGAAGCCGAAGCCGGCCAGCGGCAGGAGGCCGCCCAGCGCCAAGGCCGTCGCGGCCTTCATCATTGCCGGGCCACTGGCGGTGGTGGGACCGGGCTTGATGCTGCCGGTGAAGTCATAGACCACCTTCAGCGGGGTGGTGTTGCCGGTGCTGAGGGTCAGCGGCGCGGTGAAGTTGACGGGCAGCGTCATGTTGTCTGCGGTGAAGCTGCCGCTGGCGAGGACGCGGTCGTCGGCGCCGAGGATGCGGAAGGCGGTCACGCCGGCAGCGTCATCGGCCGTGCCCAGGGCCTGCAGCTCGACACCGGTGAGGGTCATGGTCTCGCCGGTGTTGTTCGACAGGAACAGGTTCAGCATGGTGACGTTGCTGTCGCCGCTGCGTGCAGTCGACGGCCCGTTGGCACCCTGCGCAGCGGTGATCACGCCGCCGGCAGCACCGGCCAGTTCATAGGCGCCGATGTCGCAGCTGGCGGTGCCGTCTTTGTCGCCGTCGAAGGGGCGGGCGCGGCCGGTCTGGTCGCGGCTGCCGGGGCAGGTGCCAGCGGTGTCGAGCAGCGGGCTGTCCGCGGCCGGACGCAGGGTGCGGGTCGGGCCTTCATTCTGGGCGATGGCGCCCAGCTTGGCGGCCAGCACCACATTGCCGTCGGTGACGTCACCGACCTGGTCCGGAGCCGTGGCGGCCGGGCCGGTGTTCGGGCCGTTGTAGAACGGATCGTTGTCCGCGTCCTGGAAGCTCGGGCAGCCGAGGTTGGAGCTGACGAAGTTGAAGCCGAGGCTGGCGATCGCTGCCGCGGCGTCGGCCTGGCAGTTGACGCCGGCGCTGGAGGCGGTGTTGCCGGACAGCACCGAGCGCGCCAGGCTGACGCTGGCGGCGGCTGGGTTGCTCGGGAACTGCACCGCCACTGCACCACCGAAGGCCGCGCTGTTGTTGACAGCTGTCACGAAGTTGAGTCCGACACTGCAGCTGAAGCTGACGTAGAGCGCGCCGCCGAAGCCGGTGGCCGCGTTGCCGCTGAGCGTCGAATTGCGCAGGACCACGGTGCCGGGGTTGTTGGAGATACAGGCCAGGGCGCCGCCCTTGGCGTTGGCGCCGCTGGCCTTGTTGCCCTCGAAAGTCGAGCCGTCGATGACCAGCCGCGGCGTAGCGCCGGAGCCGACCAGGATTGCACCGTAGCCGGCCACCGCCGTGGAGTTGTTGCCGGTGCTGGCGCCGCCGAAGGTCGAATCGGTGATCTGCACGTCGCGGTTGGTGAAGTCGCCGTCGAGCGTCAGGGCACTGCCGAGGGTGTTGTCGGCGGAAGTATTGGTGGTGAACACGGCGCGGTTGATGCGCAGGCCGGCCACGGCCGGTGCAGCGCCGGAAGCGGTGTAGCGCACGGCGCCGGTATTGCCCGTGAAGCTCACTTCGTTGCTGGCCGCCGAGGCGTCGCAACGACCGGTCATGGCATCGACCACGCAGCCGAGGGTGATGCCGCTACTGTTGGCGGCGACCAGGCCGCCGACGGGGAAGTCCTTGACCGTGCTCTTCTCGCCGATGGTGACCGCGGCGTTGTTGTCGCGCACGCAGATGCCGGACAGGCGCGTGCCGGCCTGGCCGCTGAGTGTGCTGTTGCTGACGGCCAGGCTGACGTTGGCGCCGCCGCCACCACGCAGGGAGATGGCGCCCTTGCGCTTGAGGTTGGCCGGGTCGCAGATCGGGGCCACGGCATTGGTGACCGGGTTGTCCGCGGAGCTGCCGTTGACTGCCTCGATCTTCACCTCATCCAGCTGCAGGCTGACGTTGGTGGTCGCGGCAGCGAGGTCGACGGTGAAGGCTTCGGTGGTGTTGGTGATCTTGAGGCGCTCGAAGCGGAACAGGCCGGCAGCGACCGGGTTGATGACGAAGGCCGGACCGGCGGTCGAGCTTTCCTCGCCCTCGCTGGTCACGCGCTGGCGCGTGCGGGTCTCCAGCACGACCTCGTTGATGCTGAAGATCGTCACCGGACGCGTCAGCACCAGCGGCTGTGCCTGCGGCGCCGGCGCTGGCATCAGCAGGCTGCCCACGGGATCCGGGGCGGTGACCTTGATGATGTTGTTGGGCGGTGCCAGCAGGGACAGATCGATGCTGTCCGGGGACCCCAGGGCGTTCTGGATCGACTTGCCGCAGCCGTTGGCGTTGGCGGCGTCGGTGCGCTGCGCCGGTGTCAGGTTGATGACCGCAATGGCCTCGGCCAGGGTGCACTCGTCGACCGGATTGCTGTCATCGCTCGTGGGAGGGCCGGCCACGGGGTTCGGAAGACCCGGGTGGTTGGTGGAGTTCACGGTAATGACCGCGGCGGCCGCGGATCCGGTAAAGCCAACTGCGAGCGCCCCAAACAGCGCCCAGGAAGCAATGCGATTCACTGATTTCCCCTGATGTGATTTTCCCCGCAAAGGGCAGTCTAGGTACTTCATCTTTACGCCGTCAATTCGCCCGGCGCGGGTCCTGTGACCGGCGCCCCGGAATGCTCAATCTGCGCGAATCTGCCAGCAGCGATGCGCCGGCGGCGGACGCTTGAAGTCCTCGTCCAGGGTCTGGGCGGTGATGTCCTTGATCTGCAGGCCTTCCAGCGCTGCTTCGTCGAGCTTGAAGCCGCGGCGGTTGGTGGAGAAATACAGCACGCCATCCGGTGCCAGCAGGGCGGCACAGCTGCGGATCATGTCGACGTGGTCGCGCTGGATGTCGAGGATGCCTTCCATCTTCTTGGAGTTGGAGAAGGTGGGCGGGTCGCAGAAGATCAGGTCGTAGCGCTGCTGCGGCCGCGTCGCCGCGATCTTCAGCCAGGCCATGCAGTCGGCGCGCACCAGTTCATGCACCGGCGGCTGGCGTGCGCGCCAGGGGCCCGCGCCCTGGCGCTGCGGTGTGCGTTGCTCGCGGCGATCGCGCAGGGTGCCGCTCTGCTGGCTGTCGTAGCCGTTGAGGCGCAGGTTTTCCGCGGCCCAGTCGAGGTAGGTGTTGGACAGGTCGATCGACACCGTCTGCGATGCGCCACCGACGGCGGCGTGCACGGTGGCGGCACCGGTGTAGCAGAACAGGTTGAGGAAGCGCGCGCCGGCGGCTTCCTGCTGGATGCGGCGACGGATCGGGCGGTGGTCGAGGAACAGGCCGGTGTCGAGGTAGTCCTCGAAGTTCACCCGCAGCTTGCAGCCATGCTCGGTGATTTCGTGGAAGCGGCCGATCTCGTCGTGCTTCTCGTACTGCGCCGTGCCCTTCTGCGCCTTGCGCATCTTGAAGTGCATCAGGGAGGCCGGCACCTCCAGGATTTCACTGGTATGAGCCAGGGCCTCGCGCAGGTGGATCTCGGCCTTGACCGGATCGACCGTCTTCGGCGCGGTGTATTCCTGCACGTGCACGTGCAGCTGCTCGTCGGCCTGGTAGAGATCGACGGCGACGGCGTAGTCCGGCAGATCGGCGTCGTAGATGCGGTAGTTGTCGACGCCGGTGCGCTTGGCCCATTTCGCCAGGTGGCGCTGGTTCTTGCGCAGGCGGTTGGCGTACTCCTCGCCGCCGCGCGGCCTGGCGGTTTCCGGCGCGACGTGGATGTCGAAGTTCAGCAGCTTGGCCTGCAGGGCGCCGTTGTACAGCGAGTACATGCGGCCGGCACGCAGGCCCAGGCGCGGACCGAGGTCGGCACGGCTGGTGAAGACGCCGGCCTTCCAGCCGGGGAAGTGCTGCTTCAGCGACATGCCGAACAGCGAATACAGCTTGATGATCTCGCCCTCGGCGCCCAAGCGTTCGCCGTAGGGCGGGTTGGTGATGACCAGTCCCGGCTGTGTCCCGATCGGCCGCGCTTCCAGCGCATCGCGCTGGGTCCAGTCGATCTTGCCGGTGAGCCCGGCCTGCGCCCCGTTCATGCGTGCCGACTTCAGCGCGCCGAGGTCGATGTCGCTGCCGGCCAGCGGCGGCAGCTTCGCCATGCCGTCGCTGCGGCGCTGCACCGCCTCGGCGTGCAGGTCGGCCCAGACCTTGGGCTTGTGGTCGAGCCAGGCTTCGAAGCCCCAGCGCTCGCGCATCAGGCCCGGCGCGACGTCGGCGGCCATCCAGGCCGCCTCGATCACCAGCGTGCCGGAGCCGCACATCGGGTCCACCAGCGGGGCGCCCTGCGCCGCCAGTTCCGGCCAGCCGGCGCGCACCAGGATCGCCGCGGCCAGGTTTTCCTTCAGCGGGGCCTCGACGCCGCGCAGGCGGTAGCCGCGGCGGTGCAGGCTGTCGCCGGCCAGGTCCAGGCTCAGCGTCGCGTTTTCCTTGTCCAGGTGCAGGTGGATGCGGATGTCGGGGTTGTCGGTATCGACATCGGGGCGCTGGCCGACGGTGTCGCGGAAGTGGTCGACGATCGCGTCCTTCACCTTCAGCGCCGCGTAATGCGTGTGCGTGACCACCGCCGAGTTGCCGGCGACCTCGATCGCGAAACGGTGCGAGGCGGTGAACAGGTCATCCCAGGCGATGGCCCGCGCGGCGCTGTAGAGCGAATCCGTGCCGGTCAGCGGGAAGTTGCTCAGCGGCATCAGCACGCGGCTGGCCAGGCGGGACCAGAGGCAGGCGCGGTAGGCGACCGCGACATCGCCGCTGGCGGCGACGCCGCCGATGCGCTCCTTGACCTCTTCGGCGCCAAAACGCTTCAGCTCTTCGGCGAGCAGGGGTTCAACGCCACGCGGCGCGGTGACGAACAGGGGGAAGGCGGACATGCCGCCATTATCGCTGTCAGGACAGGGGACGCGCGAGTTCCCGTTCGTAGGCGCTGAGGATGTCGTCGTTGTAGCAGGCGAAGATCACCTCGGCCGGCAGCGCCGAGCCGGCCAGGAACTCCCGGACCTCGCGCACCGCGATCGCGGTTGCTGCGGGCACCGGGTAGCCGTAGACGCCGCAGCTGATCGCCGGGAAGGCGATGCGCGCGAGGCCGTGTTCGACCGCCAGGCGCAGGCTGTTGCGGTAGCAGCAGGCCAGCAGTTCCGGCTCGTTGCGGCCGCCGCCCTGCCAGACCGGGCCTACGGTATGGATCACATGGGCGGCTGGCAGGCGATGGCCGCCGCTGATGCGCGCCTCGCCGGTGGGGCAGCCGCCAATGCGGCGGCATTCGGCCAGCAGCTCCGGACCGGCGGCGCGGTGGATCGCGCCATCGACGCCGCCACCGCCGAGCAGGCTTTCGTTGGCGGCGTTGACGATGGCTTCGACCTTGAGCCGGGTGATGTCGGCGAGTTCGGCGTAGAGGCGCGGCGTAGCCATGCGCCGCAGCTTAGGACAAAGCCCTCCCTCGTGGGAGCGACGCAAGTCGCGAAGGCCGGTTGTCATGGCAGCGAAAGATCGCGGCTTGCGCCGCTCCCACTAGGGACTACCAGGCGAACCCTGCGGCCTGTGCCAGCGCCGGCGTGGTGAAACCGGGCAGGGCTACACGCCGCTGCGGCGCGCTGCGCGCTCCGGATTGCTTCGCCTCCAGCCGCTCCAGCAGCTCCAGGCCCCCGGCCCAGGGGCCGTAGCCGCTGTCGGTGTTGATGTGGCCGGCGTCGCCGAGGTTGAGGAATTCGCTGTCCCAGCTGGCCGCCAGGGCACGAGCCCGTGACAGCGACAGCCAGGGATCGCTCTGGCTGCCGACCAGGATGCTGGGGATGCCCAGCGGCAGTTGCGGCAGCAGGCGGCTGATGCCGAACTTCTCCGGCGCCGCCGGCGCCACCAGCAGCAGGCCCTTGATCTTCGGTGCGATGCGGCGCAGCGCGTGCACGCTGGCCAGGCTGCCAAAGCTGTGGGCGATCAGGATCGCCGGCCGTGGGTCGGGATTGACCGCGGCGACGATGCGCGCGCTCCAGCGTTCGAGGTCAGGCGTGTCCCAGTCCAGCTGCTCGACGCGGCTGGCGCCCAGGGCCTGCTCCCAATGGGTCTGCCAGTGACCGGGCCCGCTGCTGCGCAGGCCAGGAACGATCAGGTACCGCTGTTGGGTGTTCCAGCTCATGTCCGTCCTCCAGATGTGGACGGCAGCTTAGTGGCGTGGAGTTTTGTTAAAAAGGAATTTGGAGATTTATTTATATTCCATTTCGAACTGGTTTGAGCCCGCGGCCGGAAGGCGCCGTGCTTCCGTGGCGAGGGCGGCCGCGATCAGCGCGACGGCGGCGAACAGCAGGGCCGGTGCGACGCGCGCCCAGGGGCTGGAATAGGGATCCGGGATGTTCATGGGGGCCTCCGCGTCCGTGTTGTCGACGATGCGGAAAGTGTCGCGCCTGCCGCTACGCCGGGGCAGACACAGGGCCCATGCGGGAATGCTGATATCTGTGCCTGCCGGGGGGCGCCGGGAAAGGTACAGATTGCCCCGGGCCCGCCGTTTTCAGCCCCGCGACCCGTCCTGCAGCAGCTCACAGAGCCGGTCGAGATCCGCATCCCGGGTGTGCAGATGCGGCGCGATGCGCAGGATGTCGCCGCGGATCGGTGCGTAGATCCGCGCCGCGCGCAGCCGTGGGCGCAGCGAGGGGCCGCTGCCATCGGGCAGGTGCAGGCCGATGAAATGACCGGCGCGCTCCGCCGGCACGCGGCAGCCGTAGCGTGGCGCCTCCCGGGCCAGCCTTTCGGTCAGCGCCGACAGCCGTGCATGGATCGCAGCGACGCCCCACTGCTGGACTTGCTGCAGGGCTGCGATTGCCGCCGCCGCCGCGGCGAAGCGCAGGCACTCGCCGGCATCGAAGCGCCGCGCACCGGCCTGCCAGGGCTCGGCGTAGTCGCTGATGCGCGAGGCGTCGGGCCCGGCATCGCGTCCCGCGACCGCACCTTCCAGCGGCTGCCCCTGCGCCTGCCAGCGCGGCGCGGCATGCAGGTAGGCGAAGCCATAGGGGCCGAGCAACCACTTGTGGCCGACGCTGAAGACGAAATCCGCCTGCCAGGCGACGGGATCCAGCGGTAGCGCGCCGAGCGCCTGGCTGGCGTCGATCACCACTGCCGCACCGACCTTGCGCGCCGCCTGCGACACCGCGGCCAGGTCGATGAGCGCGCCATCCAGCCAGTGGCAGGGCGGCACCGCGACCACCGCAGTGCGGCTGTCGATGGCCTGCAGGAGCGCCTCGGTCCAGCCCTGGCCCTCGCGCGGTTCGACGAAGCACAGTTGCGCCTCCGCCCGTGCCGCGGCGTCCTGCCAGGCATAGACCTCGGAGGGATACGAACGCGCCGGCAACACCACTTGTTGTCCGGCGCGCAGTGGCAGGTTGCGCGCGGCCAGTGCCGCCCCGTAGCTCATCGACGGTACCAGCGCCCAGCCCTCGGCCGTGGTCGCCGACAGCGAGGCCAGCAGCGCGCGCACGGTTTCGGCGGTCTGATGCAGCGCTGCCGGTGGCGTCATCCACGGTCGCGCGGAGGCATCCACCTCGGCATGCGCGGCGCGCGATACCGCATGCAGGCGCGGCCCCATGCCGGCGGTGTTGAGGTAGATCGCCTCATCCGGCAGGTCGAAACAGTCGCGCTGGGAGTCGAGCATGGCTGACGGTATCCGAAAGCAAACAAGGGTCTGCGAGAAATACTAACCATCCGCCCTGAGCCTGCACATGCACAGATGCCGTGCTTTTTCCACGGGCCCTGCGCGATGCAGTTGATGACGCGCACGTCATCGACAGGCGAGCCCTTTACTGACCGTCCGGACGGTACATCTGTTGTCGGACAAACCCTGATTGCCGGGTCCGGATGCCGGGTGCACTCTGACCGTCCGCTCCGGAGTCGAGCGGCGCCGCAGCACCCATCATCGATCCACCTGGAGGGAAATGCCGTGACAGTCATGGAAGACTTGGCAGACTTTTTCCGAAAACTGCCCCAGTGGGGCAGGCAATGGAGCGGTTCACCGGATGATGAGCATCCCGCCCCGCTGACCGTGGACCTGGAGAAAGGCAGGGGACGCATCCACCTGGCGATGTGCTGCCCGCGCTGCTTCCGCTCGATGCGGCTGATTTCACCACCCCCGCGAACGCAGGCCCATCGGCTGGAACTGCGCAGCCTCAGCTGGCACTGCGAGACCTGCGGCATCCAGAGTACGCGTCGCGTGCATTGCTGATTGTTCAGCGCGAACCGGTTGGAGTGCCGCGCTGGCGTACCCAGGCCTGGTACTGCAGCGCCGCCCGATCCGCTTCGCCTTCCACCATGCGGTAGTCACGGGCGTAGCGTCGTGCGAACTCGGGCAGGCCCCAGTCCTGCATCTGCCGCACATGCCACAGTTCGTGTGCCCACAGCGCATCGTGGTTCAGCGCATCGGCCTGGCGTGCGAACACCACGACCTCCTCCAGCGTGATCGCCGCCTGGTCGCCGTACTGGATCACGTTGAGCTGCAGGCTTTGGTCACTGCCGCCGCCGACGCGGTAGCGCACGCGGTCCAGCAATGCCGCCGGGTAGTAGCCAAGCAGCTTCGCGCGCATCTGCGGCGGTATCGGTTGCACGCCGGCGCGCAGGGCCTGGGCGCGTGAATCGGCGATGGCGCGCTGCAACAGTGTGGCCCCGACCTCGACCGCGCTGTCGCGCAGGGCCTCGACCGCCTGAGGATCGATCTGCAGATCGCCAATGTTCTGTGCCTGCAGGGGCAGGGTGGCTGCCAGCAGCAGGACTGCGGCCAGCTGGCGTAGATGGTTGATGAAGTGCATGCAATTCCTGATGGTGACAGGCCTGTGACGCCGCCGCTGCGACAATGGTTCAGCGGAAGTCGCGCGATTCCAGCGTCATGCCGCCCAGCCAGTGACTGTAGTCGCGGGCCCTGGCCAGCACCACGTTGGTGACGCCGTCGGCGGTCTGCAACTCGCCGCTGACGATGATCAGGGTCGAGCCGATGATCTCGTGGCGCAGCGTTTCCTGCACGCGCGGCCAGACGATCAGGTTGGCGGTACCGCTTTCATCCTCGATCGACATGAAGATCACGCCGGAGGCGGTGCCGGGGCGCTGGCGGTGGGTGACGATGCCGGCGACGCGCACGGTCTGGCCGTTGCGCAGGGTCGGCAGCTCGGCGGCGCGGCGCACGCGCAGGCGATCCAGCCGCGGCCGCAGCACCGCCAGCGGATGACGCCGCAGTGTCAGCCCGGTGCTGCGGTAGTCGGCGACGATGTCCTGGCCTTCGCTGGGCGCACTCAGCGCGGCCGGCGGTTCGGTCGCGGCATGGCCGTCGAGGAAGCCGGGCAGGCGCTCGACGCCGAGCGTGGACCAGCGTGCCTGGTGGCGGTCGCCGCTGAGCGTGGCGAGTGCATCGGCGCGGGCGAGGGCGTCCAGCGACTTGCGCGACAGCCGCAGGCGATGGGCCAGATCGTCGACGCTGGCGAAGGCTTGCTCGCGGCGTGCCTGCACCAGCGCCAGGCCCTGTTCCTCGGCCAGGCCGGAGACCATGCGCAGGCCCAGGCGCACCGCGGGTTGCGCCGCGTCGGCCGGCTCCAGGCTGCAATCCCAGTCACTGCGGCTGACGTCGACCGGCAGGAATTCCACGCCGTGGCGACGTGCATCGGCGACCAGTTGCGCCGGTGCGTAGAAGCCCATCGGCCAGCTGTTGATCAGGGCGGCGCAGAAGGCGGCGGGGTAATGGCATTTGAGCCAGGCCGAGACATAGGCCAGCTTGGCGAAGCCGGCGGCATGCGATTCCGGGAAGCCGTAGTCGCCGAAGCCGAGGATCTGCTTGTAGATGCGCTCCGCGAACTCCTGCGGATAGCCGTTGGCCAGCATGCCGCTGATCAGGCGTTCCTGCAGGTGGTCGAGCCCACCGCGGCGCTGCCAGGCGGCCATCGAGCGGCGCAGGTTGTCGGCCTCGCCGGCGGTGAAGCTGGCGGCGACCATCGCGATCTCCATCACCTGCTCCTGGAACAGCGGCACGCCCAGCGTGCGGCCCAGCACCCGCTCCAGCGCCTTGTTGTAGTACTCCACCGGCTCCTTGCCGTCGCGCCGGCGCAAATAGGGATGCACCATGTCGCCCTGGATCGGGCCGGGACGCACGATCGCGACCTGGATCACCAGATCGTAATGACAGCGCGGTTTCAGCCGCGGCAGCATCGACATCTGCGCGCGCGATTCCACCTGGAACACGCCGACCGAATCGGCGCGACACAGCATGTCGTAGGTGGGGCCATCGTCGTCGGCAATGTCCTGCATCCGGCGCGGTGCGCCGGGCAGCGGCGCCAGCAGGTCGAAGCAACGGCGGATCGCGCTGAGCATGCCCAGCGCCAGGCAATCCACCTTCAGCAGCTTCAGCGATTCGAGATCGTCCTTGTCCCACTGGATGATCGTGCGATCCTCCATCGCGGCGTTCTCCACCGGCACCAGCGTATGCAGCGGCGCCTCGGAGATGACGAAGCCGCCGACATGCTGCGACAGGTGACGCGGGAACTGCAGCAGCTCGCGCACGAAGCCGATCAGCTGGCGCGACATTGGTGCCTGCGGATCGAGGCCCAGCTGGACGAAGCGCTGCACCATCTGCTCGGTGTCGTCGAACCAGTACATCGATTTGGCCAGCGCGTCGATGTGGTCGGGGCTGAAGCCCAGCGCGCGGCCGACATCGCGCAGCGCGCTGCGTGGCTGGTAGCGGATCACGGTGGCGGCCAGCGCGGCACGCTCGCGGCCGTAGCGCCGGTAGACGTACTGCATCACCTCCTCGCGGCGCTGGTGCTCGAAGTCCACGTCGATGTCCGGCGGCTCGCCGCGTTCGCGCGACAGGAAGCGCCCGAACAGCAGGTTGCTGATTGCCGGGTCCATCTCGGTCACGCCCAGCGCGTAGCAGACCGCGGAGTTGGCGGCGGAGCCGCGGCCCTGGCAGAGGATGCCCTGCTCGCGTGCCCAGCGGACGATGTCGGCCACGGTCAGGAAGTAATGCTCGTATTGCAGTTCCGCGATCAGCTGCAGTTCCTGCTCCAGCTGCGCGCTGACCTTTGCCGCCACGCCCGCGGGCCAGCGGCGCGCACTTCCTTGCTGTACCAACTCGCGCAGGTGGCCGATCGGCGTGGATCCCGCCGGCACCACTTCCTGCGGATAGCGGTAGCGCAACTCGGTCAGCTTGAACTGGCATCGTTCGGCGATGCGCAGTGTTTCCGCCAGCAAGGCCGGCGGGTAGAGCCGCTGCAGGGTCGCAATCGGCCGCAGGTGGCGTTCGCCGTTGGGGAACAGCGCATGCCCGGCCGCGGCGACGCTGCAGCCGAGACGGATCGCGGTCATCACATCGTGCAGGCGACGGCGTTCGCGGACGTGGTAGTGCACGCCGCCGATGGCGACGCAGGGCAGGCCGGTCTCGAGCCCGAGGGCCTGCAGCGTCTCCAGGCGTTCGGCGTCGTCGGCCAGCAGCAACTGCGTCACGCCGATCCAGCCACGCCGCGGGAAGTGTTCGCGCAACCAGTGGGCATCATCGGCCTCGATGGCCTTGCCGGGCGTCCAGATCGCGAGGCAGCGGTCGAGGTCGTGCTGGAAATCCGCGCGTGCCAGCTGGTAACGACCCTTGCCGGCCTGGCGCCGGCCCCGCGTGATCAGGCGGCAGAGCTGCGAATAGGCGTCATGGTCCGGTGCCAGCAGCACCAGCTGCAGGCCATCGGCCAGCCGGAACTCGGCGCCGACCAGCAGCTTGAGCCCGGCCTCCAGTGCCGCGTCATGGGCGCGGACGATGCCGGCCAGCGAGCATTCGTCGGTGATGGCCAGGGCGGCGTAGCCCAGTTCGGCGGCGCGCTGCACCAGTTCCTTCGCATGCGAGGCGCCGCGCTGGAAGGAGAAATTGCTGAGGCAATGCAGCTCGGCGTAGCTCATCGTGTCCGTGGCAGCGCCGGATCATCGTGCTGTGACCGAAAGGCAGCCTGGTTGTTGATCAAACCGGAGAAAGCTTTTGCCACGGATTTACACGGATGACACGGATTAATCCGTCGATGGCAGAGAGTTCCCTGGGTTCCATCGGGCGCTGCGCAAAAGCTGGAGAGAGCTTCTGTTTTTCCGTGTTGATCCGTGCAAATCCGTGGCTAAAAAATCTTTCGAGCTTATTCGTCGCGCGGACCAACCCAGAAATGCGGGTTGTGGGCCACTTCCCAGAGATGGCCGTCGGGATCGCGGAAGTAACCGGAGTAGCCGCCCCAGAACACCTTCTGGCCGGGCTTCACCAGTTGCGCGCCCGCGCTCACCGCCTGCTGCAGGAGCTCATCGACTTCGGCTTCCGAGTGGACGTTGTGGGCGAGGGTGAAGCCCTCGAAACCGCTGCCCTCGGGCGAAACCTGTGCGTCCTCGGCCAGCGCGTGGCGTCCGTAGAGACCCAGCCAGCTGCCGTGAAGATTGAAGAAAGCGACCTCGGGCGGCGAATCCAGGCGTGGCAGCCCGAGACCCTGCTCGTAGAAGCGGATTGCGGTCGGCAGGTCGCGGACGGCCAGCGTAATCATGCTGATGCGGGGTTTCATCCTGTGATCCTCCGGTATGAGGGTATGTTCTCAGGCCCACAGTCCATGCATGAACCAGCTGCCGTTGCCGGCATCGCGGTAGACCCACAGCTGTGCGCCGCTTTCGGCTTCGGCGAGGAAGTAGTCGCGCTGCGCATCGACGCCATCCCACCAGCCGCCCTCGATGCGTTCCGGCCGGCCACGCAGGCGTGGCGCCTGCAGCAAGGCTTGCGGCCTTGCCAGCAGCCAGAACGGCCGCGGCGGAAAATCGGTGTCCTCGCCGGCCTTCTCCACGCGCTGCCCGGCATGCCAGCTGCGTTCCGGCAGGTGCTCGGCACGCAGGCCGAGAAACTGGATGGCATTGCTGCCCAGCCGGGCCTGCAGTTTCTCCAGCAGGCCCAGCCATTCGCCATCCTGTTGCAGGCGCTGATCGAAAAGATCGGCTTGGTGCAGGTCGGGCATGACGAAGCGCTCGGCGCGCAGAGTCAGCGCGGTCGAGGGCGCCGGCAGCTTCAGCCGCTCCAGCCGCTCGCGCACCAGCACCAGGAAATGCGCGGCATCGCGGCTGGCGGCGGTGAGCCGCAGTTCCATGCGCGTGACCGGGTGGCTTTCGTGCTCGAACTCGAAGACGAACTGCTGCACGCCGGTGTCGCGAGCACGCAGATGCCCCTGGAACTCGGTCAGCACGCGGCGGATCGGGAACAGCAGGCCCTCGGTGCTTTCGATCGCGCCGAGGAATTCCATGCGGCGACGATACAGGCGTGGCGAATGCCAACGCTCGCGTGCGTCGGCACGCTGGCCCAGCAGGCGTTGCAGGTAATCCGGCAGCTCGGGGCCGAAGCGGCGCGCCAGTCCGTCCGGCGGCAGGCGCAGCACCTCGCCCAGGGTCTTGAGCCCGCTGCCGGCAAGGCCTGCGACCGCTTCGGTAAAGGGCAGCCAGCTCAGCGGGTGGGCGGCGAGCTGTTTCTGCAGCTCCGCAATCCGGAGGATGGGACGGCCCTCGGCCAGCGCCGTCCAGGCCGCGGCCTCGGGTGTCGGGGCCACGCCCAGCTGCGCGCTGTAGCCCAGGCCCAGCAGGCTCTGGCTGAGGCGCTGCAGCAGCGCGTCGAGGCCGCCGAAATAACCCAGGCTGCTGCCGATCTCCAGCCACAGCATCTGCCGCGGGTGCTCGAAGAACAGCTCGCTGCCGAACTGCTCGGCCCAGCCGGCGAGATGCTGCAGGGCCTGCTTCTCGGCGCGCGGGTTGTGCTCGCGCAGTTCGCAGTCCGGCACCAGTGCCTGCGCGGCGGTGACGGCGAGGCCGGAGGTCAGTCGCGCGCGGCGCGCGGCATCGTTGACCGCCACCAGCCGGCGACGGCCGCCATGGCGTTCGAAGATGGCGAGCGGGTGCTCAGGCGGGGAGCCCAAGGCCTCCAGCGGCAGCGCCGGCAGATATAGACAGAGCCAGAGCATCACACAGACTCATGTGAGGGCTGCGCGGCGGACGGACGTCGCGTACCGGCGAGGGGGTTCCGACGAGGCCGCGGAGGAGGTCGGCCGCCGGAAGGGATCCACCAGTACCACGCCCGGCCGGCCGCCGCGCGCCTTCAGCAAATCGATCCGCAGCTTGCCGTTCTGCGGGTAAAGGGACATGCGCACCGCTGCGGTCGAGGATTGCTCGATCGCGGACAGCGGGCGGAACAGGAACAGCAGGGCATTGCCGGCCTCGGCCGCCAGCTGCAGGCGGCGCAGCTCGGTGGCATCCGTGCTCGCATCCCAGTACAGCACCGCGCTGACCGCGCCGCTGCGCAGGCTTTGCTCGGTGGCCCACTGCGCTTCCGCGCCTTCGGCCTTGATCCAGGCGATGCGGTCCAGCGGCAGGCCGCTGTTGGCCAGCGCCGGTGCATAGGGCACGAAGGGCGGCTGCACGAAGGCGATGCGCTTCTCGTCGGCGAGGCGGCGCAGGGCCGGCAGCAGCAGCGACAGCTCGCCGATGCCCGGTGCCGCCGGCAGGATCTCGATCAGGCTGCCGCGCGGCCAGCCCTGCCCGGGCAGGTAACGGTCCAGCGCCAGGTGGCCACTGGCCACCGCCGGCACCGCGGCAGTTTCGGTGCCGAACCAGACACCGCGAATCTGCCGCAGGGGGTCGAGGCGGGTCGAGGTCAGCGTGTTCATCAGATGTTCTCCGGGGACTGGCGGATCAGGCCGGCAAAGAGGCCGACGATCTCGCAGCGTTGCTGGCTCAGGTCGATGAGGATCGGCGCATAGGTCTGCTGATCTTCGTTCTCGGACAGCAGGGTCACCATCTGGCCCTGCTGGCGGTAGCGCTTCAGCGTCAGCGTCGGCTCGCCGGTGAGGCGGTCCTCGATGGCGATGGCAACCACCTGGTTGCTGCGCGCGCTGGACTGCTGGTGGATGCCCACCAGGTCGCCCGGCAGGATGTGCAGCCGCTCCATCGAGCGGCCTTGCACGCGGTAGAGGAAGTCGGCGCGCGGATGGAACATCGCCGGGTCGATCCGCAGCTGTTCCTCGACATGATCCGGCGCCAGCACCGGCTGGCCGGCGGCGATGCGGCCGATCAGGGGCAGCAGATAAGGATCGTTGGCCGGCCGGGCATCCGCGGTCAGGCGCAGGCCGCGCGAGGTGCCGGACAGCAGTTCCAGGTAACCCTTCTTGGCCAGCGCGCCCAGCTGCTGCTCGGCCGACTGGCGGGCGATGCCGAAGTGCTCGCCAATTTCGTTGCGCGAGGGCGGCAGGCCCTGACGTTCCGCGTACTGGCGGATGTAGTCGAGGATTGCGCGCTGCTTGGGGGTCAGTTCGTCCATGTCGCTACCTTATACCTGCATAAATGCAGGTATCAAGGCGGAGTCGGACGGCACTTGAGGTTATCTGGTCTATCTATATGTTTCAACGGTGGATTTATTTTTCGCTGCGGATCAGCGGGCAGTGCTGACCACGCCGCCTCCGCAGCATCCCTGCAGTTCCTCCGGCAGCGCCGCCGAACCCAGTTCCTGGCCCGGATCGTCCGCGGCATGCGCCTTGATGCCGCCGGTGGAGACCGTGTAGAGCGCGGTCAGGCCGTCGCCCTGCATGAACACGCTGCGCCGCGGATCGACCGCCAGCACCGGCGCGAAGCAGGCGTCCGACGACGTGCCGCCGGGGCCGGGCGGAGGGCTGCTGCAACCACCGCCGTCCTCGCGCGCGAAGCCGCTGTGGTCAATGCGCCCGGTTTCGCGCAGCGGAGTCGTGGCCTGCGGATCGACGCGCACGCTGAGGAAGCCGGTGAAGCTGCCGCTGCTGTCGCTGACCTGCAGGGGAATGCTCAGGTTGCCGGGTGTCGCCGGGCTGGCCGCGTCGCTGAAGTAGGTGAAGGCATGCGGATCGTATTCGGCGACCGAGTAGCTGTAGCTGTCGTTGCCCGCCGCCGGTTCGATGACGGCGACCTGGCGTACCGCGGCGAGGTTGCGCACGTCGAACAGCTGGATCGCGACCTGGCCGTTGAGCTGCTCGTCGTCGCCGCCGCGGCCGATGGTCAGCAGGTGGTCATCGCCCAGCGGCATCAGGTAGCTGGAGAAGCCGGGCAGCTTCAGCTCGCTGGCGACGCGCGGTGCCGCCGGATCGGACAGGTCGAAGGCGAACAGCGGATCGATGCGCCGGAAGGTGACGACATAGCCGCGCCCGCGGTCGAAGCGCACGCCCTGGATGGTTTCGCCGGGCGCGAAGCCCGTGACCTTGCCCTGCAGCGGCAGTTCCTGGTCGGCGATGCGCAGCACGCTGAGGTGACTGGCGCTGCTGCGCTGGTTGCTGCCGCTGTCGAAGCGGGTTTCGGTGCTGGCGACACGCAGCGCGCCCAGGTGCTCGCTCAGCGCGTAACTGCCTGGCAGGCTGCCGGGGACGCGGCCGAAGCCGCGGTAAGCGGGCGCGGCAGTGGCGGAGAGGGCGAAGCGGTAGATCACGCTCTCGTCGACCTGCGCCGGATCGAAGAACCAGCCGGCGCTGCCTTGTGCCAGATACAGGTTCTGCCCCGAGGCATAGCTGATGAAGGCGTTGTTGATGGCGGCGCTGGCGGCATGGCCGCTGCCGTCGCTGTTGTAGCTCTCCAGCACCGCCAGGCTGAATCCGGTCTGCACTTCGGGACGGGCGATGTCGCTGCAGGCCAGCGTCGTCGTGCCGCTGGCGGAGCCGCGCTGTGGCAGCAGTTCGGCGTCGGCCAGACGGCTGACGTGGACGGCGATGGCGCTGCGCACGTCCTCGCGGATGCGCGCGGCATCGCTGTCGCGGCCCTCGGACTGGGCGCGGAAATAGGCCTCCTGCTGGCGTTGCAGGTTTTCGTCCTCGTAGATCGACGCGGGCAGCGGGATCTCCAGCCGGCTCAGGCGATGCACGCGGTTGCCGACGCGCCGGGTCTGCATCGGCCAGCCATCGACCCAGAGCCGCTCGACCTCGCGCGGCGCCAGCGGATCGGCCAGGTCGAACAGGATGCTGAGCGAGCGCCCGCGCTGGCCGCTGGTGCTGCTGCCGAACACGATCAGGCGCTTGGCGGCCTCGTCGAGCAGGAAGTCCTGGGCGTAGAACGAGCTGTCGCCGCCGGCGAGGTCGACCAGGGTCTGCGGCCGGCTGTCGAGGCCGGCGGGCGGGAAGGCGCGCAGTGCCACCAGGTGCTGTGCGCCGAGGATGTAGAGATTGCCGGCGCTGTCGGCCTTGACCACATCGGCCTCGTCGACGCCGGCCTCCTGCGTGTTGGTCTGGGAGACGCGTTCCGGCGCGGCGCCGGGCGGCGGCGTGGCACCTGCGCCCGAGCCGTCGGTGGCGACTGCCGGTTCGCCGAGGAACACCGGGCAGGGGCCGATCGCCAGGCAGCGGAAACCGGTGAGGAACTGATCGGTGAAGGACTCGCTGGCGTAGGCGCGGTAGTCGGCGCAGGCATTGCTGCCGCTGAAATGCTTCAGCGCCAGCTTGGCGGTCGGCACGCTGCGGGGCGTGCTGCCGCCGTCGGGTGACGGAGCGCTGCCGCCGCCACCGCCGCCGCCGCAGGCGCCGAGCAGCAGGCTGAGACAGAGCAGCGCGGACGGAAAGCGTGAACGGCTGGCCATGGGCGTGCTCCGGTCGGGCGATTTTTCCAGCTTAGCCCCCGGGGCAGGGCTTGCCATCGCGATCCGCCGGACGGCTGTGTCCGCCCGGTGAGCTGCATCAGCCGCGCGCCACAGCCCTGCGCCAGCCTGCATGTTCCGCTGCCGCGCCTTCCTGCGCCGCCTTGAGCCCTGCCGCAAGCTGGCGCGGCAGGCCATTGTCCGGCACCGCGATTTCACCTTCGCTGCTGCCGATCGCGCGGATCTGCACGATGCGCGAGGCGGTGCCGCAGCCGAAGGCGCAGCCCAGGCTGCCGGCGGCCTCGGCCTCGCGCAATTCATCGAGGCTGATGGCCTGCTCGACCGCTTCGATGCCGGCCTCGCGCGCCAGCTGCAGCAGCGAGTCGCGGGTGACGCCGGCGAGGATGGTGCCGTCCAGCGGCGGCGTGCGCAGCTGGCCACCGATCTGCACGAACAGGTTCATCGTGCCGGCCTCGCCGAGCCAGCGATGTGTCGCGGCATCGAGCCAGATCACGTCGTCGTAGCCGCGTTCGCGGGCGCGCAGCAGGCCGGACAGGCCGGCGGCGTAGTTGGCGCCGGTCTTGGCGGCGCCGAGGCCGCCGGGCGCGGCGCGGATCAGTTCGCTCTCCGCCCACATGCGCAGGGATTTCGCTGGCGGATCGCTGCTCGGTGTCACCGTCACGCTGTAGCGGTGCAGCGCGGCCTGCTTCAGGCCCAGCGATTCCTCGTCGGCGTGGATCGTCGGCCGCAGGTACAGCGAGCCGCGGCCGGCCGGCGGCAGCAGCGCCTCGTGCACGCGCACCGCCAGCGCGCAGCTGTGCAGGAACAGCGCCTCGTCCACCGGTGGCAAATGCAGGCGCGCGGCGCTGGCCTGCAGCCTCAGCAGGTGCTCACGCGGGCGGAAGAAATGGATGCTGCCCTCCGTCGCGCGATAGGCCTTGAGGCCCTCGAACACCGACAGGCCGTACTGCAGGCCGCCGCTGGCGATCGCCAGGCGTGCATGGTCGCGCGCCAGCAGCTGCGGCGCGCTCCAGCCGGCGCCACGGTGCTCGCTGCTGACGAGCCAGGGGCCGAGGTACTGGCCGAAGCCGAGTGCCTCGGGTTCGGGCCAGTCGGCGGGGAGGGTGGCACGGGTAAGTTCGGGATCGAGTGCAGTCATCGTCCATCTCCAGGAAGAAATTTAGCCACGGAATGACACGGACTCACACGGGAAACACAAAGCAGCTTTTTTATCCGTGTTCATCCGTGTCAATCCGTGGCAGAAATGCTGTTGCCCCGCTCAATCAATCACTTCGGTATTCGCCTTGCCCGGTGCCACCATCGGCAACACCAGTTCCTCTGCAGCGATCGGCGCGCGGATCAGCACCGGGCCGGGGCGGGCGAAGGCAGCGCGCAGGGCGCGCTCGGGGTCGTGGGCGATGGCCAGGTCGTAAGCCGGCACGCCGAAGGCTTCTGCGATCGCGGTCAGCGAGGGCGGCTGCGCGTACAGCGAGCCGCTGAAGCGCGACTGGTAGAACAGCTGCTGCTGCTGGCGCACCATGCCCAGCGCGGCGTTGTCCATCACCACGATCTTCACGTCCAGCTGCAGCTCGGCCAGCGTCGCCAGTTCCTGGATGTTCATCATCAGGCTGCCGTCGCCGGTGAAGCACACGGCGGTGGTGCCGGGCAGTGCCAGCGCGGCACCGATCGCGGCCGGCAGGCCGAAGCCCATCGTGCCCAGCCCGCCGGAGGTCAGCCAGCGTTCGGGCCGCGTGAAGGGATAGCTCTGCGCCACCCACATCTGGTGCTGGCCCACGTCGGTGGTGATCGCGGCGTCGCGGCCGGCCAGCTGCGCCACCGTGCGGATCAGGCCGTAGGGGCGGCGCGGATCGTCGATGCCGGGCAGGCGCAGCGGCAGCTCGCGGCGCAGCGTGCCGACACGCTCCAGCCAGGCCGTGCGCAGCGTCGGCTGCACCGCCATCGCCAGCGCCTCCAGCGCGTAGCCGGCGTCGGCGCAGATCGCCAGCTCGGCGCGGCGGATCTTGTGCAGCTCGCGCGCGTCGGCGTCGATGTGGATCACCTTTGCATTCGGCGCGAACAGGTCGGCACGGCCGGTGGCGCGATCGTCGAAGCGTGCTCCGATCGCGATCAGCAGGTCGCATTCCTCGATTGCCTGGTTGGTGTAGCGCGCGCCGTGCATGCCCAGCATGCCCAGCGCCAGCGGATGCTCCGGCGGCAGCGTGCCCAGCGCCATCAGCGTGGTCGTGGTCGGCAGGCAGGCGCGCTCGGCGAACTGCTGTGCTGCGGCCTGCGCGCGCGCCTGCGTCACGCCGCCGCCCAGGTACAGCAGCGGGCGTTGCGCGGCGGCGATCATCTCCACGGCGCGGGCGATCAGCGCCGGATCGGGCCGGCGTGCGCGCTGAGGTTGCACCGGCTCCGGTATCCAGGCGTCGTGGATCACCTCGTTCTGCACGTCCTTCGGGATATCCAGCAGCACCGGGCCGGGGCGGCCGCTCTCGGCCAGGCGGAAGGCTTCGGGCAGCAGATCCAGCAGCTCGGCGGCGGCGCCGACGTGGAAGGCGGCCTTGGTCACCGGCCGCACCATCGGCACGGTCGCCACTTCCTGGAAGGCATCGGTGCCGATCATCGCGCGCGACACCTGGCCTGCGATGCACACCAACGGCACGGAATCCATCCTGGCGTCGGCCAGCGCCGTCACCACGTTGGTCACGCCGGGGCCGGAGGTGGCCAGCACCACGCCGGCACGCCCGCTCACGCGCGCCTGGCCATGGGCGATGAAGGCCGCGCCCTGCTCGTGGCGGGCCAGCACGTGGGTCAGCGAGGAATCCGCCAGCGCGCGGTACAGCGGCAGCAGCGCGCCGCCGGGGATGCCCGGCACGGGGCCCGCGGTCTGGCGTTCCAGGAAGCGGGTGATCAGTTCAGCGCCTGTGATGTTCATGGTCGTGGTCCTTAGGTCTGGAACCCGACGACGTGATACCGGCGCTGCAAAAGCAGAAAACCCCCGCCGGTATCGCGCCGGCGGGGGTCTGTTTGTTGCGTGCAGAGTCCCCTACGGCGCGTCGGTAACGACGACCACTACGAGGGCGAGAATCTGCTGGCAGGTGTTCATGAGGCGCGCAGTGTAGTGGCGTCGCATCGGCGGCGGCAAGCGCCGCCTGTCAGCCGGGCTGGCTGCGGCGCTGCCGGTAGCTGTACTGCAGTTGCCGCGCCAGCACCGGGAATTCGAGCTCGTGGCGACGCTGCAGCTGCTCGGCCTGCTCGCGCACGGACTGCCAGTCCGGCGCGCCGCCGCGTTCGTTGAAGGCGATCAGCACGCGGTTGCCGACGCCACGCACGTCCACCACCATCACCGCGGGAAAGATTTCGCCGAGCAGCTTCTGCAGATCATTCATCTTCGAGGCCGTGCCGAGCAGGTTGACCACGACGATGCCGCCCTTGAGCAGCCGCGCCCGCAGGCTGCGGTAGAAGGCTTCCTCGCAGAAAGTGGCGGCGGTGCCGCTGTCGTCGCAGCCGTCGACCAGCACCACGTCGGCACGTTCGCGCGTGCCGGCGAACCAGTCGGCGGCATCGGCATGGACGATCTGCATGCGCGCGTCCGGCGGCGGCAGCTCGAACCATTCGCCGAAGGCAATCACCTGCTCGTCGATCTCCAGCGTCGTCACCCGCGTCTGCGGCAGCCGGCGATGGCACCAGCGCGTCAGCGAGCCGCCGCCGAGGCCGATGATCACCACGTGCTGCGGCTCGGGTTTGAACAGCAGGAAGCCGAGCATGCGGCGGGTATAGGCGAAGGGCAGGGCGTCGGGGGTCTTGAGGTCGATCTGGCTCTGCACGTAGCGCAGGTTGAAGTGCAGGCGGCGGCTGAGGCCATCGTCGAACAGGAAGGGCTTGCGGTACTCGTCGTCACGCAGCTGTCGGCGCAGTTCCGGAATGTCGGCACCGGGCGGCTCGCGCAGGCGGATCACGCCGGGTTCCGACAGGAAGCGTGCGGGAATCTCGTACCACTGCAGCTCCTCGCTCATGCGCAGGCCGCCAGTGCCAGGGTCAGGTCGCGGTAGTAGCGCGGCGGATCGGCCTCGCGCTGCACGATGCCGGTGCGTGCCAGCTTGCGCAGCACCCGCGGGTTGGCCTCGCACAGCAGCACGCGCACGCCGCGGCGCTCGAGGTTGTGGATCGCCTCCTCCAGCGTCTGCAGGCCGGTGATGTCCATGAACGGCACGCGGCCGAGGCGGATGACGATGCAGCGCGGGTCGCTGCGGGTCTGTGCCAGGGCCTGCTCCAGGGTTTCGACGGCACCGAAGAAGAAGGGGCCGTCGATGTCGTAGACCAGCAGGTCCGGCGGCAGCGGCGGATGGCCCTGGGCGACGAGTTCACCGGCTTCGACCTGCCGTACCTCGACCGCGCTGGCCATGCGTCGCACGAACAGCAGCATCGCCAGGATCACGCCGATGTTGACCGCGATCACCAGGTCGGCGAACACGGTCAGCGCAAAGGTGATCAGCAGGATCGCCACGTCGGACGACGGCGCAGTGCGCAGCATGCGCAGGAAGTGGCGCGCCTCGCTCATGTTCCAGGCCACCACGAACAGGATCGCCGCCAGCGCGCACAGCGGGATCTGCGCCGCCAGCGGCGCCAGCAACAGCAGGATCAGCAGCAGCGTGATGCCGTGGACGATGCCGGCCAGCGGGCTGGTAGCGCCATTGCGGAAATTGGTGGCGGTGCGTGCGATCGCGCCGGTGGCGGCGAAGCCGCCGAACAGCGGCGTCAGCAGGTTGGCGATGCCCTGGCCGATCAGTTCCTGGTTGGAATCGTGGCGCGTGCCGGCCATGCCATCGGCCACCACTGCCGACAGCAGCGACTCGATCGCGCCGAGCATGGCAATGGTGAACGCCGCCGGCACCAGCGTCAGCAGTCGGCCAAAGCTGATCTCGGGCAGCGCGAAGTGCGGCAGGCCCTGCGGAATGCCGCCGAAGGCGCTGGCGATGGTGGCCACGCCCTCGAAG
>DATILC010000125.1:0-3679 GCA_035476855.1 Solimonas sp.
TCGCGGCCGGGCCGTGTTCTGCCGCCGCCGGCTGCGCCGGGCTGTCGCTCTTGCGACGCTGCAGTTCGGCGGCCTGGCCCATGGGCTCAGCGAGGTACGGCGAGCGCGTCGGGTGGACGGCGCCCGAGCTTGGCGTATTCCAGCGCGATCGGCGACAGCAGCTGCGGCCACTGCACCGGCGCGCGTGCGCCGGCGAGCAGGGCCGCGGCGAGCACGATGTTGCGGATGTGGCCGCCGGCCAGGTCGACCTCCGCGGCGAGGCGGTTGAGCTGCGCATCGGACAGCGCATGCGCATCGCCCAGGTGCGCCAGCCACAGCGCGCGCCGCTCGGTCACCGAGGGCAGCGGGAAATCGATGACGTGATCGAGGCGACGCATGAAGGCTTCGTCGAAGCGCTGCTTGCTGTTGGAGGTCAGCAGGGCGATGCCCTCGAAGCTCTCGATGCGCTGCAGCAGGTAGTTGGTCTGGCTGTTGGCGAAACGGTCGTTGGCCTGGCGCACCTCGGTGCGCGTGCCGAACAGCGAGTCCGCCTCGTCGAACAGCAGCACGGCGTCGACCTGTTCGGCGCGTGCCAGCATCGTCGACAGGTTCTTCTCGGTCTCGCCGATGTACTTGCTCGACACCGCCGCCAGGTCGACGCGGAACAGCGGTTTGCCGAGCAACTGCGCCAGCCATTGCGCGGCCAGGGTCTTGCCGGTGCCGGAGGCGCCGAGGAACAGGGCGCGCACACCCGGTGCGTAGCGTGCGGCCAGCGCCGCGCCGCGGCCTTCGACCATGGTCTCGCGTGCCAGGCAGCGCCGGCGCAGCAGATCCAGGTCCTGGCGCAGTGACGGTGGCAACACCAGTGCAGGTTCGGCGTCGGCTTCGAGGCTGATCGGTTCCGCCAGCGATGACAGGCCGCGGGCATGCACCGCGATGTCGGCGTGCAGGGCCAGCTGCACGTCGGACAGGCTGGCTGCGCGCTGCTGCGCATGGGCAGCGGCGACGGCACTGCGCGCGATGGCCTGCAGGGTGCTGTTGCCGATGCGGTAGCGCCCGGCGAGGTCGTCGACCTCGCTGGCGGCCAGTGCGTGGCCGCTGCCGAGCGCATCGCGCCACAGCTGTGCGCGGTCCTCTGCGGGAGGCAGCCGCAGGGTCCAGCTGTGGCTGGCGATGCCGGTGGGCAGCTCGATGTCGCCCTCGCGCGTGGCGGCGATCAGCAGCGGTCCGCGATACCAGTGGAATTGCGGCAGCTGCACGCGTTCGCCGGGCGCAGGTTCGATCAGGAACAGCGGTACGCGGTCCCCGGCCAGCAGCAGCGCCTCCAGCCCGGGAGCGAGCGCCGGCGCTGCTGCGGTTTCGGCGAGGTCGCCGCGATGCACGCGACAGGCGCCGGCAACCACGGCGGCGGCCATGCCGCTGGCCTGCACCAGCAGCGCGGCGGCCTCCTCGGTGCTGGCGCCGCGCAGGATCAGCGCGGTGGGGGTGGCGTCGCGCCGCGCGATCCCGGCCAGGCGCCGCAGCGCCTGCCCGATCTCGCGCCAGGCCTGCGGTGGCTGGTGTGCGCTTGCCGCATGGGCCCGCAGCGCCTGCGTGCCGAAGCTGGCGTCGATCGCAGGCGGACCGTCGCCCAGGCTGTCGAGCAGCGCGGCTTGCAGACGCAGGCTGCGCTGCACCAGCGGCAGCGCTTCCGCGCTCCAGGCCAGCAGGCCACTGGCCAGCGCCGGCCCCCTTGCGATGCGTGCGGCCATCGCCGGCGGGGTCACCTCCGGTTCGCAAAGGCAGGCCAGCCGTGCCAGCAGGCCGAGCGTCGGCCGGGCTTCGGTCTCCGTGCCGTTGGATTGCAGGACTGCGACCGCTGCGGCGATCAGCGGATCGAATTCCACGGCGCGCGCCAGTGCGCAGGCCAGCAGTGCGGCGTCGTCCAGGCCGAGATGCCCGGCGAGCCGCAGCAATGCGGCATCCTCGCGCGCGGCTTGCAGGCGCAGCTTGCGCAGTGCATCGCGCAGCGGCGGCAGCAGCGGGACTTCGATGTCCGTGGCCAGCGCCGCGAAGACCTCGCGGCCGCGGTGCGCGGGCGGCACCAGTTGCAGCAGCGCCGCGGCGAGCAGGCCGTCCAGCGTGCCGGCCGGCACGGGCGGATCGGGACGCAGGTCATCCATCGCGAGGCTCCGCATCGGGCAGGTAGTGGAAGCTGACGATGCGCCCGAACCACGGCACCCAGCCGGGATTGCAGTCGAGTCCCGTGCGGCGCACGCGCAGGTCGATTTCCGACAGCGGCAGCAAAAGGTCGGCATGTGTATCGCTGCAGACCAGCCAGCCGCGACGGTGGACCAGGCTCCACAACCCGAGTCGGGCATGGCGCCGCAGGCTGCGCCGCAGCTGGAAGTGGAAACTGTGCAGTGCTGTTCTGGTTTCGGGCGAAAGCTCCACGGCCGGTTGCCACAGCTGGCGCAGCGGATCGTCGCCGGGCATGCGGAGCCGCTGCGCGAGCAGGTCCAGCAGGCCGGCTGCGGCATTGCGTGGTTGCGCTTGTAGCCAGCGGTCGAAACCGCAGGCGGGCAGTGCATTGAGCAGGAACAGCAGGCCGGCGCAGCGGGTCGGGGCGGCGTCGGCGAACCAGGTCGGCAGTGCGCTGGCAGAACGTTGCAGCTGGGAATGCAGGCTGGGTCGGCGAACCCCGGCCTGCGTATCCAGGGCAGCTGTCATGACAAGCCGGGCGCCGTCCGTCTTCTGCAGGTTTGCGCGAGGGGCTGCGACGGCCTGATGGCCCGCGTTCATCGCCGCGTCGCCTGGCGATGGTGATGCTCCGCTTGCGGCCGGGCCTGCAACGGCCACTGCAGCCGTTTCCGAGGGTGATGCCGTCGCAGTGAATCCCGCCGTCTGCAACTGCGCCAGCACGGCCGGATGCCGGGCTGCCTGTCGCGCGACCCACGACAGGCGCCAGTCTTCCTGCACCAGACTGGTATCGGCGATGCAGGCCTGCCAGATGCGGAGCGCCTGCGTCTCCGCTGTGGCGACCAGCATCGGCGTGGCAGCGGGCTGCAGTCGGGCATCCGGTTGTTGCGATGGACCTGCGGCGGCGACGGCAGCCGCGGGCCCGGCCCGCCAGGCGACTGCGACGGCGCCCGATGCCATCTGCGGCTGCGACGCGACCAGTTCCGCGGGAGGCGTAGGCGGCAGCTGCAGCAGCAGACTGCGCAGCGCGGGCAGCGAACTGGCGTGCAGCAACGACTGCAGTTGCGAGGGTGCATCGCGGCACAGCGTTGCCAGTACATTCACCAGCAGGCCCGGCGGCGGCAACTCCGCCATGCGCGGCAGGGCCAGCGGCCAGAACCATTCCGGTGGATCGCTGCGCGCCATGCAGCGTTGCAGCCACAGCAACTGCGCCTCGGCGGCGCTGCGGAACCACACGGCAGGCGCCTGCGCAGCAGTGGGGTGCAGGGCGTGCAGCGCCTGCCGCGCCAGTTCGCGCCAGGCGCGCTCGATCGCGCGTGCCAGCGCCGGCCCCTGGATTCCACCGCTGAGCTTTCCCAGCGCCAGGCGCCGCACCAGGATCAGGCGGCCGGCGTCGCCGAAGTCGGCGCTGTTGAGCGCGTCTTCCAGCGCGAAGCGCAGCGGGGGGCTGCTGTCCGCCTGCGCGCCACGCAATACAGCACGGCCCACCCAGCGCAGATTGCGCTGCTCGCGCAGCGCGCGC
>DATILC010000126.1:0-3494 GCA_035476855.1 Solimonas sp.
TAAGGGTGGAGGTCTACGGTGTCGAGGCGCTGACGGCGCAGGCCCTGGTGCGCTCGGCCTCGGCTTTCGTGCCGATCGAGGGTGGCCTGCTGCTGAACGCCCGCGGTTGACGAGGGCATGGATGCCCGAGCTAGAGCAACGCAGGAGCAGTTGCCGACGAGGGCATGGATGCCTGAGCTAGAGCAACGCAGGAGCAGTTGCCGACGAGGACATGGATGTCCGAGATAGAGCAACGCAGGAGCAGTTGCCGACGAGGACATGGACGCCCGAGCCAGCGCAACGCAGGAGCAGTTGCCGGATGGGGTTTTCATCCGTTCAGATGGGGTTGCTGCCGCGGCGCGCATGCTAGCGTCGCTGCATTCGCAGGAGACGGACCGCCATGGACATGCAGGGCAGGACAGTGATGATCACCGGCGCCGCCGGCAGCCTCGGCCGCGCAGTGGCGGAGGCGTTCTACGCCACTGGCGCGACGCTGGCGCTGGTGGACCTGCAGATGGAGGCGCTGCAGAAGACTTACCCGGGCAAGAATCCGCGCCGCATCCTGCTGGCGGCCAACCTGACCGACGCCGCTTCCGCGGCTCAGGTGGTGAAACAGGCCGGCAAGGTCGACGCGCTGTGCAACATCGCCGGCGGTTTCACCATGGGCACGCCGGTGCATGCGACGCCGGCGGCGGACTGGCAGAAGATGTGGGACATCAATGCCGTCACCATGCTCAACATGGTGCAGGCGGTGGTGCCGGGCATGCTCGCCGCGGGTGGCGGGCGCATCGTCAACATCGGCGCCGGCGCGGGGCAGAAGGGCGCGGCGCTGATGGGCGCCTACAGCGTGTCCAAGAGCGCCGTGATCCGCATGACCGAGGCAATGAGCGCCGAGCTGCGCGAGCAGGGCATCAACGTCAACTGCGTGCTGCCGAGCATCATCGACACGCCGCCCAATCGCGCCGCGATGCCGGATGCCGATCCGAAGAAGTGGGTCGCACCAGCCGATCTCGCCAGTGTGATCCTGTTCCTCTGTTCCGACAGCGCGCGTGCCGTGCATGGTGCCGCGCTGCCGGTCGTGGGACTCAGCTGATGGATGCCGCACTCGAAGCACAGCTGCGCGAGCTGCTCGACAAGCAGGCGATCACCGAGCTGATCCACGCCTACTGCAACGCCGCCGACCGCCATGACCAGGCGAAGATGCGCGCGCTGTACCACGAGGACGCGATCGACGACCACGGCCACTTCGCCCGCGGTCCGGCGATGGACTTCATCGACAAGCTTCCGGAAATCCAGAAGGCGATGGCGATCCTGCACCACAACGTCACCACGGTGAACCTGAAGCTCGACGGCGATCGTGCCGAGGGCGAGGTCTACATCCTCGCCTTCCACCAGGTGAAGCACGAGGCGGAACTGTTCGACGTGTTCATCGGTGGCCGCTACTTCGACAAGTACGAGAAGCGCGAGGGCGTGTGGAAGTTCAGCCACCGCTCGATCGTCGCCGACTGGTGCTACCCGGCGCATCCCAGCGAAGTGCGCATGGATCACCCCTTCCTGCACGGCGCCTACATCGGCGAGCCGGGGCCGACGGATCCTTCGTACAAGTTCTTTTCGCTGCTGAAGCGCGGGGTACGCTAGGAATTTCCGGAAAGGCCGTTCGTGCTGAGCTTGTCGAAGCACTGGCGGGCATGCCAGCGGCGGTCATCGAGCTGCCGCCCACCCTTCGACAAGCTCAGGGCGAACGGCAACTTGAACAGGTCTTGTTAGCTGTCCTGGCCAGCCGAGACGTGCTCGCCGAGAAATCCGGCCAGCATCTGGTTGAACGCTGCCGGCCGCTCCATCGGCAGCGCATGGCGCGAATCCGGCACGACGCAGAGCCGCGCATCCGGTAGCTGCGCGACATAGGCTTCCTTCAGCGACACCGGCGTGTAGTCCTGATCCGCCGTCACCACCAGCACCGGGCAGCGGATTTCGCCGAGCCGGGCGGTAACCGACCAGCCGACCAGCGCGCGCAGGCTGTCGAGATAGGGGCGGGTCTGGTTACCGGCGAAGCGCTCCTCGAACTTGCGCCGGACCCCGTCGCTCGCCGGGTCCGGAAACAGGCGTTTCGAGATCATCCGCCCCATTGTCGGCAGGCCGAACAGCGGCACGATGACGAAACGCAGGCCAATCGCAAACCGTTCCGACAGTGTACGCAGGATCAATTCCGGCCCGCTGTTGACGATGGTCAGCGTGCGGGCCAGCCCGGGATGGTCGAGCGCGAGCTGGAAGGCAATGGCGCCGCCCAGCGACAGGCCCACGACATGCGCGGAGGAAACGTCGAGCTGGCGCAGCAGGGCGGCGGCATCGTCCGAGAACTGCCTGATGCTGTACGGCCCCTGCGGCTTGTCCGAGCGGCCATGCCCGCGCAGATCGAAGGCGATGACGCGATAGCTTCGCGAGAAGAAGTCGAGCTGCTCCTCCCAGTCCAGCGCGCTGGAGCCCAGGCCGTGGATCAGCAGCAGCGGCTCTCCCGAGCCGCGGACTTCGTGGTACAGCGCGATGCCATTGATGGTGGATGTGGGCATGGGTATGGAACTCGGTAGGGCTTGAGGCAGCGCTAGAACTCGTAGCGCAGCTGTCCGTAGATCTGCCGCGGCGCTTCCTGGATGTTGACGAACAGGCCGGGCACGACGTCGCCCTGGCGGATCGAGGTGCGCGCGTCGCTGAGGTTCTCGCCGTAGAGGCGGAAGGACCAGCCCTGCACCGGGTTGGCGATGCCGATGTTGGCGCGGTAGCGGAAGAAACCTTTCTGGGTCTTGCGCGGATCGAGGTCGATGTCGAGGAACTGCGTCGACTGGTACTCTGCGCCGCCGCCGAAGCTCAGCGCCAGTCCGCCGCGCAGCGGCAGGGCGACATTGGCGAACAGACCGTAGCTCTCGCGCGGTGCGAAGGCGAAGGGCTTGCCGCTGGCGTCGCAGCGCTCGTCGTCATCGCCGTCGGTGTTGTCCTGGTCGGCCGGGCAGTCGTTGGTCTTGAAGTCGAGGTACTCGGTGTCGTTGAAGGCGGCGGTGCCGAGCACGGTGAGCCATTCGGTCATGCGCCAGGTGAAGTCGGCCTCGACACCTTGCGCGCGCGCCTTCGCCGCGTTCTCCACCTTGGTGACGCCGAGGCCGACGGTCAGCGCGTCGGGGATGCGCGTCAGCACCTGGAAATCGTCGATGTCGAGGCGGAACAGCGAGATGTTGAGCTTGGCGCTGCCGTCGAGCCATTCGCTCTTGAGATCGAAGCCCCACTCGGTCGCCGATTCGGGCCGGTAGCTCAGTTCATCGTCGCGATCGCGGAAGGCGAAGGCATTGAAGCCGCCGCCCTTGTAGGCGCGCGCCCAGTGCAGGAACAGGCTCATCTCGTCGCTGGGCTTGTAGTTGAACGAGAGCTTCGGCTGCATCTGGCTTTCCGACAGCTCGCGTTCGGCGGAGAACTGCTGTATGCCGGCCAGCGGCAGCAGCACACTCGGCCCGGTGGAGGTGTAGGCG
>DATILC010000127.1:0-3295 GCA_035476855.1 Solimonas sp.
TGACTGGCGTGATCTCGGCGACATCGCCGCGCATCTTCCGGTGGCGCTGGTCGCGGCCGAGGACCAGAACTTCGCAAGCCACCACGGCTTCGATTTCAAGGCGATCGAAAGGGCGCGCAAGCACAATGCGCGCGGCCGCAAGACGCGCGGCGCCAGCACCATCAGCCAGCAGGTGGCGAAGAACCTGTTCCTGTGGCCCTCGCGCTCCTGGCTGCGCAAGGGCCTGGAAGCCTGGTACACGGTGCTGATCGAGCTGCTGTGGCCCAAGCAGCGCATCCTCGAGGTGTACCTGAACATCGCCGAGTTCGGCGACAACACCTACGGCGTCGAGGCTGCGGCGCAGCGCTACTGGAAGAAGCCGGCAAGCCGCCTGGGCGTGCGCGAATCGGCGCTGCTGGCGGCGGTGCTGCCGAGCCCGCAGCGCTACAAGGCCGCGGCGCCCTCACCCTACGTGCAGGCCCGCGCCGGCTGGATCCGCCGGCAGATGCTGCAGCTCGGCGCCGGCACCATCACGGAACTGCAGGAATAGCCTCGGCCTCGGCCACGGGTGCCGCGCGCTTGAGCTTCTCCACCAGGTCGTGCCCCAGCACGCTCTGCAGCCGCGTCCACTGCAGCGGCTGCTGCGCGCGCATCTCCTGCAGCCCTGCCACCGGCCAGGCGCGCAGTTGCACGGCGCCGAGGCTGTCGACGTCGGCCGTGGTCGGCTCGCCGGTCAGCAGGCTCATCTCGGCGATGAAGCTGCCGGCCGGCAGCCGTGCCAGCTCGCGGCCCTCGCGGCGCACCAGCGCCACGCCCTCGACCAGGTAGAGCAGCTCCGGCGGATGGCGGCCGCAATCGACCAGCCGCCCCTGCGCGGCGCGAGCCTGGCCCTGGTTCCAGAAACGCAGGAATTCCCCGGCGCTGAAAGCGGCGAAATGCGCGTGGTGGATCGCCTCCAGCTCCGGCGGCAGCTGCACCTCGCGCCGCTCCCGCAGGATGCGCATGACCCACAGCGCGTTGATCAGCACGAACAGGCTGTTCCAGGCCGTCATGCCGACCAGCCCGTGGGTCCAGGCGTAGAGCGCCAGGTTGGACTGCGCGCAGACCAGCACCGCGCGCAGCCACAGGATGTCGCGGGCCAGCAGCGCCACCAGCATCAGCGCATAGCCGATATGGACGAACAGGTCCGGCGTCCACTGGAAATTCATCGCCCGAGAATACCCTTGGCGCGCCAGACCGCGGAGGGCATGCCCTCCGGCGCCACCACCAGGCTGCGGCCATCGGGCTCGATCGCCATCGCCTCCAGCCCCTTGATCCGCGGCAGGCGCCAGACCCGCGGCGGCTGCGCCAGCACCTGCGCCCAGCTCTCGCCCGGCGCCCGCGCGAAGTCGAAGACGAAGCCATAGGTCATCAGCACCAGTTCGCGGCCGTCGCGGCTGAGGTCCATCGCCGTCACCGAGCCGGCGCCGCGCGGCGCCGACAGCGGTTCCGCCGGCCGCGGCGGGGTCGGCCGGCGCAGGGCCACCTCGGCCACCCGCTCGGCCAGCACGACGCCGGGGGGCGCATCCAGCGGCAGGCTGTAGAGCGCCGCCCGCGGCACCGCCTTCTCCATCACCAGCAGCCGTCCGCCCTCGGCATCGACGGCCAGGCCCTCGGCATCGCGCGGCCCCTCCGGGTAGCGGAACTCGATGTGGCGGCTGACCGCCGCGCGGCTGGCGTCCAGCGCCGGCTCCGGCAGCAGGTAGATGCTGACGCTGGACCGCCAGGCCAGGTTGTCGCCGGTATCGGCGATCGCCAGCCAACTGCGGCCGTCGTGCTCGTAGAGGGCAAGGTCCTCCCAGTCGACCGCCTCGGCACCGTCGATGGCGACACGGGCGATGACCTCGCCGCGGCGGTTGAACGCATACAGGGTCGGCGTGCCGCCGCTGTCGTTGTGGGCCCAGTAGATGCCGGGCCAGCGCCGCGACGCCGCCAGCCCGGAAAGCTCAGGCAAATCAACGTCGCGGATCTCGGTCAGCGGTTCGAAGGGCGCCGGCACGGCAGCCCCGGCGGGCGACAGTCCAGCCGCCAGCAGCCCGCCGGCGACCAGCGCCAGCTGTGCGAATTTATAGGCTGATTTGCATACGCCGCCCATCTGCTTACATGAATTCATGCGTCCAAGTGACTGCTGCATCAGGATTTTGCGGAAACATCCACACAAGTTGTGCATAACTTTGTGGACAGTAATTTCGCGAATAGTCTAAGTGGGCAGCGCAGCAGGCATTTTTGCGCCCGGGGCAGTTTCTATCCACTCCGCATTCACTTTACACATCAAATACTTGTGTGATTCTTGCAGCATTCTTGCAGAAAAATGTCGCTGTCACGAGGCCTGCGGGCACGGACGCCGCCCGTTGTGTATAACCAGCGCCGCGAACCACCAGATGCGGGATCGGCCGCTAAACTCGCGCGATGATTTCGCCCAAAGCCTGCGTACTCTGCCTGTCCGGCCATGACCCCACGGGCGGCGCCGGCATCCATGCCGACATCGAGGCCATCGGCGCCCTCGGCGGCCACGCGCTCAGCATCATCACCGCCAACACCGTACAGGACAGCCACAACGTCAGCCGCGTCGCCGCGGTGGCACCGATCCTGCTGGCGGCGCAGCTGGAGGCCCTGATCGACGACTGCCGCATCGGCGCGATCAAGATCGGCCTGCTCGGCGATGCCGCCCAGCTCGACCCGATCCTGCGCGCCATCGAGCGCCTGCGCGTGCCGGTGGTGCTGGACCCGGTGCTGCGCGCCGGCGGCGGTACCGCCCTGGTCCGCAGCGAGCTGCTGCTGGCGATGCAGGAAAGGCTGCTGCCGCGGATCGACGTGCTGACCCCCAATGCCGCCGAGGCGCGCGTGCTCGGCGGCGTCGAGCGCCTGCTCGACAGCGGCCTGAAGCACCTGCTGGTCACCGGCGGCGACGAGCCCGGCGACAGCGTGGTCAATACCTGGCATCGCCGCGGCGCCGCGGCGCTGGTATTCGAATGGCCGCGCCTGCAGCAGCGCTTCCACGGCGCCGGCTGCACCCTGGCCTCGGCGATCGCCGCGCTGCTGGCCCAGGGCCGGCCGGTCGAGGCAGCGCTGGAAGAAGCGCAGCGCTACACCCATGGCACGCTCGAACGCGCCTGGGCGGTCGGCAGCGGTCGCCTGATCCCGGGACGCCTCGCATGAAACACGTGGCGCCAGTCCTGCCGCGCAACGGCCTGCGCGGCCTCTACGCCATCACTTCCGAGGCGATCTGCCGCTCGCCCGGCGCGCTGATCGCCGCCGCCGCCGAAGCCCTGGCCGG
>DATILC010000128.1:0-7187 GCA_035476855.1 Solimonas sp.
AACTGGCGACTCCGTCCACACCGGAGTTCGCCATGGAATCATCCACTGAGCCTGCTTCCTTAGAGCGTCTTGAGGTACTCGATCAGCGCGCGCCGCTCCTGGTCGCTCAGCCCCGCCGTGAACTCATGTCCGCCGTTGCCCTGGCTGTAGGCATGGCTGTTGTAGACCTTGCGGTCCTCGGCCTGCTGGCTGGTGAATGCAGGCAGTTCGACGTTCCAGCTGAGGCCGACGACGTGGTACAGCGCCGAAAGCACGTCCATGGCCGAGGCGCCGCCGTCGTTGACCGGGTTGCATTCGATGAAGGGCAGCGTACCGGCACCGCAGGCCAGCGGCTCGTACTGCCAGCCAAGCTTCTGCGGATCGTAGGCGCGCGCCAGGCTGGTATCAAAACCCATCACCACGCCTTCCTGACCGACTGGCGCCGGCGCCGAGACGCGGCGCCAGATCGACTGGCGATCCGCCGGCTTCAGCACCTCCCAGGCGTTCGGCACCGAGCCGTTGTGGAAATACGGTGCAGTGGCCCAGAGGCCGTACAGCGGCGGCGCGAGGTAGCCCGGCTGGCGGTCGCCGCGCAGGCCGACGCGCGTGGTCGGCGTGCAGTCGTTCTCTGGCGCCATGCCGTCGGTTTCCGGGTAGGCGTAGAAGTTGCCACGACCGTATTCACTGAAGCCTTCGTTGTTGGCGTTCGCACGCCTGGGATCGGTGCCGATGATTTCATGCGGCACGAGATAGCCGGCCATGCCCTCCAGCGCCGGGGTCTCCAGGTAGGCCGGATCGTTGGCGTAGCGCGGCGAGTAGGCGCCGTGGCAGCTGGCGCAGGAGCCGTTGCCGCTAGGCGGACGCGGCACCGGGTTGTCCATGCTCGTGCCCCAGAGGTCCTTGGCGTGGAACAGGATCGCGCCCTGCTCCGCCAGCGCGGCATCCACCGGCAGCGGGTACTCCGGCGACTTCAGCGAGGTGGCCCAGGCCGCGACATCCTGCGCACGCTCGCGTACCCAGGCACGCGCCGCCGGCGGCAGCGAGGGGATCGGCTTCTTGTCGAGGAAGGGCAGGTACAGGCCGAGGTCGGAACGGTCCGCGTCCATCGACAGGAAGCCGTCGTAGAACTTCACCGGGCGATGGCCCATGTTCCACCAGGCCGGCGCATCCTCCGAGCCCGCGGACGGAGCGGTGAAGAACGGCAGGGTGTTCGGGTTCAGCCGGATGTCCACCGTCGACACGATGATGAGCTGGAGATTGATTGGATTGCCGGTGCCGCGGGTCTTGCCTAAGGCGCCGGTGAACGACAGTGCGGCGAATATCGGCTGGCCGGCGGCGCCGAGGTCTTGCGCCATCAGGCCCATGTCGTGCGGGCTGCTGCCGGCACCGTACATCGTGACCCCGAGTCCCGAGCCCTCGCCGGCGCTGCCGACGACGCTGCTGTGGCAGCCGTGGCAGGTCAGGCCGATGTTGCCGCTCCAGCTGCCGTCCGCCTTGCGCAGCTGCGTGAAGGCGGTGGGCAGGCGGCCGCTGCCGCCATTGCGGGCATTGGGGTCTTCGCCGGGCAGCGGATAGGGATTGGGCGCGTTGCCGAAGGCGAAGCCCCAGCGCTGCAGCAGCAGCTCGTCGAAGTTCGCGGGGCGCGCGTTCAGGCCCCAGCTGCGCCAGACATTGTTGTAGACGCTGGCGGGAATCGCGGCATAGCCGTTGTGCTCGGTCCCCGCTAACAGGCTGCCGGCGCCGACCGCGCCGTTGCCCAGTACCAGGGTCTTGCCACGCTCGGCGCGCGCACGCAGCTCGCCGCAGGTTTCGGCGTGCGGCATTTCGCCGACGCGCTCCGGATCGACGTGGCAGTCCTTCCACCAGTCGTTGAACACCACCGCCTTGCCGGCATTGACGCCGGGCTGCACCAGCGAGCGCGGATCGACCGGCAGCGGCGCGGCGTCGGGCTTGCCGACGCAGTAGTCGTACTGCGTGGAGCCGCCGCGCTTGCTGCCCAGCAGCGGCAGCAGCGTGCCCGCGTCGATGCCGCCCGCAAGCAGCGCCGCGCAGCCCGAGGGGCTCTCGAAGCACTTCAGCAGGATCTCCATGTTCTTGTACTGCGCGCTGCCGGTCGGCCAAGGGGTGCCGCCGGTATGCGGCGTCTCCTGCCCGGAGGACATCAGCAGGATGCGCGAGGTGGGGTTGTTGCCGCCCAGGCGCTCCCAGCTGGCGCGCAGGTTCGCCAGGTCCTGCGAGCGCGTCGCGGACAGCATGAAGTCCTTGCCGTTCTCAACGTCGGCGACGCCGCCGGGAATGTGGCAGGTACGGCAGAAATCGAGCTGCGGCTGCACCTTGCCGCCGAAGTGCTCCTCCATGCTGCGCGCCGCAGCACCGCCACCACCGCCACCCGAGCCGGAGCCACCCGCCGCGGAGCCGCCGCTGTAGTCGCCGCAGGCGGACAGCAGCAGGCCGGCGAGAACGGCCGCTGCCTTGGCGGCAGAGAAACGGAATTTCATGACAGCTCTCCCGGACGGCATCGATAAGCCACTTTTGTTGCTTTCTGAGATATTATTCGTACATGGGTACGCATTCTGTCAATCGTACCTTTGTACAAAAGGTGTTAGTGTCTGATTTATGGATGATTTACCTCCCAATGCCTTGGGGCGCCGCCCCAAGCAGCAGCGCGGCCAAGCACGCATCGACGCTGTCCTGGCAACGGCGGAGACCCTGATCGCGGCACAGGGGTTGAGCGCGCTGACGATCCCTGCGCTCGCCGAGCAGCTGGGCTTCAGCCGCATGAGCATCTACCACTTCTTCCCCACCCCCCAGGCCATCATCAACAAGCTGGGGCAACGACATTGGGCACAGATGCAGAAGTGCGTAGTGGCAGAAGTGCTGGCGCGGCCACAGCAGCAATGGCGGGAGCAGCTCGCCATCGTCGTGCAGGTCCTCGCCGGGTATTTCGACCGCTATCCCACCGCCCGCGCCGTAGTGCTCGACGGCACCCTGACCGACGAGGGCTACCAGGCGCATGCCACGACCGTCCGCAAGCTTGGCGACCTGACGGCGCAATTCCTCGAGGCCAACGGAGTCCGGCTGCCGCGCAAGCCGATCGACGTGACCTCGCTGGCGGTGGAGTTGGGCGTCACCACCTTCCGCGTATCGGTGCAGTTGCACGGATGCGTCACGGCGGAGTTCCAAGAAGAAGCATTCAACGTCGTGGCCGGTTACCTGGGACCGCATATCGCGCGCGCCAGCCACGAGGCATAGTGGAAGTTATGTGCGAAGGGGGCGTTGAAATAACCGCTACGGAGAACCCGGGCACACGCAGGCGTCTGTCCAATGCACGGCTGACCGCATCGATGCGATGACACCAGAATTCGCAACTCCCGCCTTGGGTTGAGGGCTAAACGCCGTTAAGCATCACCTGCATTCAGGCCTGTAGAGGATGCATTGCAGTATGACTCCGACCGAAAAATCAGCGGGATCTCTTGGCCTTCGCCTGTGACGCCGTGCCATCTGACTTCCCCAAAGCTGCCGCCGGTGACAGACCGGAACTGGCACTTCAGCGACAGTCGCTAGTCAGCCCAAACTCGCCCTCAAAAAAACCAATCGACTTTCCCGAATGCGGTCATTAGCGAGTAACCGCAAATGGCACCTTCGAGAGGGATGCCCGTCAACCCGGGGGCAGAAGCGTGATCCAGCTCGCATGCGCTATCCCGGTGCCGGCGACTCCGACAGATAGGCCAGTGCCTGTTCGGTAGACCCTTCCTGCAGCGGGCTATGCCCCGGCGCCAGATAGCGCAGCGTGCGGCGCAGCAGGAAGCCCGGTGCCGGCACGCGCCCCTGGCGCGCGGCGCGCAAGTAATCCCGGACGCGCACGCCCCTGTACGGCAAGCTCGGATCTCCGGCGACCAACTGTTGCGCGCCGAGCCACGCCAGACCCGCAAACAGCGGAAACACGAACAGCCCTGCCGAGGTCCGCAGCGCGAGATTGCCGCTCAGATGGCGGAACACTGCATCACAGACTTCCCGATGCTCCACTTCCTCCGCGCCATGCCAGCGGTAAAGATGCAGCATCTCGCGATCCGCCGGGGCATCGTCCAGCGCCTTGGCGTTGAGCACCCAGTCTCCGAGCACGCCGGTGAGGTGCTCGCTGGCAGCGACCATGGCCAGGCGCGCCTTGAGCCAGGCCAGCCGCGCGCGCGGGCTCTTGAGCCTGCGCCCCATCGGGTCGGGACCGAGCAGCTGTCCGAAAACCCGGTCCAGCAGGGCTTCGTAGGACGATACATCCACGCCCAGCTCATTCAGGCGGCGCTGGCCGAGCGTGTGCGCATGGCTGTGCGCACCCTCCTGCTTGATGAAGGCCTTCGCGGCCTCGCGCAAGGTCTCATCCTGGATCAGCGGCAGGGCCTCGCGGACCGCCTGGCAGAACCAGCGCTCCGGCGCCGGGGTGATGGGTTGCAGGACGTTGAGCATCTGCGAAGCCAGCGGATCGTCGGCGATCCAGTGCGCCGGCGTAGCGCTGAAGTCGAAGCGCGGCCGGCGTGGCTTGATGCGGTGCGGTTCCCGGATCCAGCGGCTCATGGCGACCCTGCCTCAGCGCTGCGTGACGATGTTGAATCCCATGCGCGGGCCGAAGGCCGCCACCGTGCGCAGCAGGCCGTGTTGCGGCTTCGGATCGCGGCCACTGGCGATGCGCCGGAACTGCGCCGCGTGCCAGGCAATTTGCAGGTAGGCATCCACTGGCTTGTAGCCCACGCGGGGCACCGCCGGCGGCTCTGCCGCCGAGTCGCCCGCGAGCAGGCGCCGGGCCACGTCGGGCTGCGTAGCGAAGGGCCGCGCCAGGCCAACCAGCTCCACCACGCCGTCTGCCACGATGCGCTGCATCAGCTCCGCACTGCGCAGGCCGCCGGTCAGCATCAGCGGCAGCTTGCTGCGGCGGCGCAGGGCCTCTGCGTAGGCCAGGAAATAGGCGTCACGGCCCGTCTGCTTGCCGGGTGCGAAGCCCAACTGCGCCGGGGACTCGTAGTTGCCACCGGAAATCTCCAACAGATCGATGCCCTCGGCCTCTAGCGCCAGGGCGATCTCCAGCGATTCTTCCTGCGACAGACCGCCCTTCTGGAAGTCCGCCGAGTTGAGCTTGACCGACAGCGCCTTGTCCGGGCCGATGGCCGCACGCACGGCGCGTACGACTTCGATCAGGAAGCGACGGCGCTTCTCCGGGCTGCCGCCCCAGGCGTCCGTGCGGAGGTTGGCCAGCGGCGACAGGAACTGCGACAACAGGTAGCCGTGCGCGGCATGGACCTGCACGCCGTCGAAGCCTGCCTGCACGGCGAGCCGCGCCGTCGTCGTGAAGCGCTCGATCTGTTCCAAGATCTCGCCCTCCGTCATCGCGCGCGGCGTGCGCAGGAGCTTCATGCCCGGCAGGTCGAGGCCCACTGCGGAAGGTCCGAGGGGTTGCTTCAGCAGCGGCAGCACCGCCACGCGCCCCGGGTGGTTGATCTGCATGATGATCCTGCTGCCATGCGCATGAGCCGCGTTGGCCCAGAGCCTGTAGGCGGGGAGGAAGCGGTCGCTCTCCAGCACGGCGTTGCGCGGCTCCACGAAGGTGCGTCCATCCACCATCACATTGCCGGTGACCAGCAAGCCGGCGCCGCCACGGCCCCAGGCGGCATAGAGCTGCGCGAGGTCCACGGTGGGAGAGCCATGGCGGTCGCCGAGCTGCTCGCTCATGCCGGCCTTGGCGATGCGGTTGGGCAGGGTGAGGCCGCAAGGCAGCGTGAACGGCGAGCCGAGATGGGCGGCGGCAACGGGCGTGGACTTGGTCTTGGTGGTCATGTCAGAGCACTCGCGGGTTGAACTGGCGCAGCAGGAACAGGGGATTGGAAAGACGCGGGATCGGCAAGGGCGGCATGAACGCCGCGGACAGGTCCACGCGGTGCAGGCGTGATTCCACCACGCGGCCCAGGCCCATCTCGTGCAGGGGATCGTTGGCGTTGCCGTTGAAGCGCAGCTGCATGTCCACCCGGCGCACCTCCACCGGCTGCTCCCGGGGCGTGAATCGGATCTCGCGGGGAATGCTCAGCCCCAGGCCGCCGGTGACGTTGCGGTGCGGCAGGCCCAGAATCGGCGGCGCATCCGTCAGCACCTCGCCCAGCTTCGCTTCCATCTCGATCAGCGTGCTGCCGCGTCGCGTCGCACGGGCGCGGATACGCTGGCCGTCGTTGTCCCAGCTGATCTCGCCGGCCTTCTTCGGGTAGCCCAGCAGCTCGCGGCCGATGATCATGGCGCGGTCGTCGTCCAGGATCATCCAGGGGCAGAAGATGCCGTAGCCGCGCCCGGCCTTCACGTGCACGAACAAGCCGGCCTCGTGATAGGCGCCGGTGTAGACGTTGTTGGGGAAATACGCGCAGAACAGGTCGGCGCGGCCTGGCGCGGCCAGCTTCATGCCGGCCGGCAGCCAGCGGGCCATCGCCTTGCCGTCCACTTCCACCACGGCGGTGAGGTACTGCGCGTCGCGGTAGAGCTTGCCGCCAAGGTTGGCCAGAGACCAGGGCGTGCGCAGGTCGTTGCGGAGTCTGCTGAACATCAGGCAAGCCTCGAGAAAACCTGCTTGAGCACGGGCAGCAGCACGGCGCGGGGCGTATAGCGGCCGCCCAGCGTCTGTGCCTGGGCGATGAAGCCGGGGATCACGATGCGGCGGTTGCATTCCATGCCGCGGATCGCTTCGCGCGCCACGCGCTCGGCACTGATCCAGATCACGCTGCCGCCGATGCTGTCGATCCGCGTGATGCCCGCCGCCTCGGTGAAGCCGGTGCGCGTAGGCCCCGGCGCCAGCAGCGTGCAGCTCACACCGGTGCCTTTCAGCTCACTATGTAGCGACTCGGCGAAGGAGTTGGCGAAAGCCTTGCTCGCGGCATAGGTGGCGTTGGACGGTGTCGGCTGGTGACCGGAGGTGGAGCCCACCACCAGGATGGCGCCGGACTTGCGGGCGACCATGCCGGGCAGCACGGCCAGCGTGAGGTCCTGCACGGCGACGGCGTTCAGTTCCAGCTGTTCGCGCTCGCGTTCCGCATCCAGTTCCGCGAGCCTGCCGAAGGTGGCGAAGCCGGCGTTGTTGCAGAGGACGGAGACCTCGGTCGAGGCCAGTTCCTGGCGAAACTGGGCGCGGGCCGCACGGTCTGCCAGGTCGCAGGGGCGCAGGTCCACCTGGACCTTGTGCG
>DATILC010000129.1:0-4509 GCA_035476855.1 Solimonas sp.
CCCGCCGAACTGGAGGCGATGCGCCTGCAGTTCGGCCTGCACCCGCTGGCGGTCGAGGATGCCAGCCATGGCCACCAGCGTCCCAAGCTGGAGGAATACGGCGACTCCCTGTTCGTCGTGCTGCATCTGGTCGAACTGGACGGCACCGAGGTGCGCGAGGGCGAACTGGCGATCTTCGCCGGCCGCAACTACATCCTCACCGTGCGCAGCCGTGCCGAGCGCGGCCTCAGCGATGTGCGCCGCCGCAGCGAGGCCGAGCCGGAGCTGCTGCGCCACGGCGCCGCTTTCGTGCTGTACGCGCTGATGGACGTGGTGGTCGACCGCTACTTCCCGGTGCTGCACGACATGGAGGCCGAGCTGGAGGCGATCGAGGAGCGCCTGTTCGAGACGCGCAGCTCGCCGCGCGCCAACATCGAGGCGCTGTACGCACTCAAGCGCAAGCTGGCCACGCTCAAGCATGCAGTGGCGCCGCTGCCGGAGGCCCTGGGCAAGCTCTACGGCGGGCGCGTGCCGTCGATGGCCGCGCCGCTGCAGGACTATTTCCGCGACGTGCACGACCATGTGCAGCGCCTCAACCAGTCGCTGGACACGCTGCGCGACACGGTGACGACGGCGCTGTCGGTGAACCTGTCGCTGATCAACCTGCAGGAGGGCGAGACCATGAAGCGTCTCGCCGCCTATGCCGGCCTGGTGGCGGTGCCGACCCTGATCGCCGGCATCTACGGCATGAACTTCGACGCAATGCCGGAACTGCGCTGGCGCTACGGCTATCCCGCGACGCTGGCGGTGATGGTGGTGGTGGACCTGTTCCTGTACTTCCGCTTCCGCAAGGCAGGCTGGCTGTAGCGCCTGACGGGCTCAGGGTGCGCCGATCCAGTCGGCGATGCGCGCTTCCAGCCAGTACTCCAGCCGTCCGCCGACGCCGGCCGAGACGAAGCCGACATGGCCGCCGGCATGCGCCAGCTCCAGGGTCACGTCCGGTGCCAGCTGGGTTTCCGCCGGCACGATGTCCGGGGTCATGAAGGGATCGTCGACCGCGTTGATCACCAGCGTGCTGCGGTGGATGCGATCGAGGTACTGGCCGCAGGCCGCGCGCGCGTAATAGTCGTTGGCGTCACGATAGCCGTTCAGCGGCGCGGTGTAGGCGTCGTCGAACTCGTAGAAGTCGCGCGCCTTCAGCGTCGCCTCCAGGTTGACCCCATGCGGCACCGGCACCCGCTGGTGCTTGAGGCGGATGGCGCTCTTGAGATCGGTCAGCATGCGCTGCTGGTAGAGGCGCGAGAAGCCGCTGCGCAGGCGATCGACGCATTCGCGCAGGCGGAACGGCACGCTGGCGGCGACCACCCGCTCCGGAATCGCGGCGGTGCCTTCCTCGCTCATCGCCTTGAGCAGTACGTTGCCGCCCAGCGACCAGCCCACCGACACGATCCGGGTCTGCGGTTCGCGCAGCTGCAGCTGCTGCCACAGCCAGCGCAGGTCGGCAGTGTCGCCGTGGTTGTAGAAACGATGGGTGCGGTTGGTTTCGCCGGCGCCGCGCAGCAGCAGGATGGCGATGCGCCAGCCCTTGGCGATGAGGCGCTGCGCCAGGCCGCGCAGGTACTTGGACTGGAAACCGCCGGTGAGGCCGTGGATCAGCACGGCGACCGAGGCGCCGGCGTTCTGCTCGCCGCTCCAGCCGATGTCGATGAAATCGCCGTCCGGCGTTTCCATGCGCTCGACCCGCAGCGCCAGCTCCGGCGCACTGCGCAGCAGGAACGGCCCCAGCGTCTGCAGATGCGGATTGCGCAGCAGCGGATGCGGACGGAACTGGCTGTGGACGACGCGCCCGTGCGGACGCGTGGGAACCTCGACGGACATCAGGCGACCTCTGCGAGCGGGGGGAGGCTGAGGAATTCGTCGACGCAGCGGCGCTGCTCGCGCACGTCGGTGAGGCGGTTGACCGCCTGCCAGAACCGATCCGCGCCGGGCTCGGCCTGGCAGTACCACTGGATGTGCTTGCGCGCCACGCGCACGCCGCGGCCCTCGCCGTAGAAGGCGTAGAGCGCATCGAGATGCTCCAGCAGCCAGCGGCGCTGCTCGAAGCGCGTCGGCGGCGCCAGCAGTTCGCCGGTCGCCAGGTAGTGAGCGATCTCGCGGAAGATCCACGGCCGGCCCTGGGCGGCGCGGCCGACCATCACCGCCGCGCAGCCGGTGTAGTCGAGCACCGCCCTGGCCTTCTGCGGGCTGTCGATGTCGCCGTTGGCGATTACCGGGATCTTCAGCGCCTGCCGGATGCTGGCGATGGTGTCGTATTCGGCCAGGCCCTCGTACTGGTCCTCGCGGGTGCGGCCATGCACCACCAGCGACTGGATGCCGCTGTCCTGTGCGATCTGCGCGATCAGCGGACCGTTGCGATGCGCGCGTGCCCAGCCGGTGCGGATCTTCAGCGTCACCGGCACCTCGACCGCCTTCACCACTGCGCTGCAGATGCGCGCCACCAGCGCCTCGTCGCGCATCAGCGCCGAACCGGAGTCGACCTTGCAGACCTTCTTCGCCGGACAGCCCATGTTGATGTCGATGAGCTGAGCGCCATGGCCGACGTTGACGCGCGCGGCCTCGGCCATCTGCTCCGGGTCATAGCCGGCGATCTGCACGGCGATTGGCCCGGGCTCGCCGGCATGGTCACGGCGCAGGCGCGACTTCTCGGTGTGCCAGAGGCTGGCATCGGAGGTGGTCATCTCGGACACGGCCATGCCTGCGCCCAGCCGCTTGCACAGCTGGCGGAAGGGGCGGTCGGTGACGCCGGCCATCGGCGCGAGCACGACGGCGGGTTCGATGCGGTAGGGGCCGATCTGCATGACTAAAGGGGGCAACAACTCCGCGCACATTGTAGCCGGTGACGCTGCGCCCACGAATCCGCCACTACAATCCGGCCTCCGTCGAACCCTTCTTCGCCCGTGGTCGAATCCCCCGCTCCCCGCCCCCTGCCACTGCGCGCCGGCCTGTTCGGCCTGGTCGTGCTGGTCGCCTATGGGGCGCTGATCGAGTGGCTGGTCGGCTGGGCCAGTCTGGCGCAGTCGGTCATCCAGGCCGGCGCGATGCCGGCGCTGCTGGTGCTGGCCGGCCTGCTGGCCAGCTACCTGCTGCGCGCCCTGCGCATCCGCGCGGCGGCGGCCAGCGGCGGCGGCCTGCTGGAAACGGCACGCATCTTTGCGCTCTACAACCTGTCCAACTGGCTGATGCCGGCGCGCCTGGGCGAGGCCAGCCTGCCGCTGCTGCTGCAGCGTCGCCACGGCCTGCCGCTGGCCCGCGGCAGCGGCGTGCTGCTGTGGCTGCGCCTGCTCGACCTGCACGTGATCGGCGTACTCGCCGGCGCGGTGCTGCTGCAGCTGGGCGGTGCCTGGCGTGGCCTGGGCCTGCTGGCGCTGGCCGCCGGCCTGCTGGGGCCGCCGCTGGTCCTGCGCCTGCTGGATCGCATCGCCGCGCGCTGGCCCAGGGCCCGGTCGCTGGCCGCTGCACTGCCGGCATCTCCGCAGGCCGCCGCCGGCGACCTCGGCTTGGCCTGGGCGGCCTGGACGGTCAAGCTCTGCGCCCTCGGCGCGGCGCTGTCGCTGATCGCCGGGCTGTCATACCCTGCCGGTATGCTGGGCGCGCTGGGCGGCGACGTTTCGGCCGTGCTGCCGCTGCATGCGCCGCTGGGCGCCGGCAGCTACGAGGCCGGTGTGCTGCTGGCGCTGGCGCCCTGGCAGCCGGAATGGAAGCCGGCGCTGGCGGCCGCGGTGCAGCTGCATGCACTGCTGCTGTCGGCGGCGCTGTTGTTGGGTGGGCTGTCGTTGCCGTCGTTGCAGCGACGCGCCCCGGATTGATGCGGTAGGAAACCATGGCAAAGAGTCTTTCGCTGGTCATCCCGATGTACAACGAGGCCGACAACGTCGCGCCGATGCTGGCGCGCGTGCACGAGGCCCTGGCCGCCTACGACGGCCCCTGGGAACTGATCGTGGTCGACGACGGCAGCCAGGATGCCACCTCCGCCAGGCTCAAGGCCGGGGTCGTGCAGTACGGCAGCCATGTGCGTGCCCTGCACCTGGCACGCAACCAGGGCCAGACCGCGGCCATGCAGGCCGGCATCGACGCCGCGCGCGGCGAGCTGATCGCCACCCTCGACGGCGACCTGCAGAACGATCCCGCCGACATCCCGCGCATGGTGCAGGAGCTGGAGACGCGCGAACTGGACCTGCTCTGCGGGCGCCGTGCCAACCGCCAGGACGATTTCCTGATGCGCAAGCTGCCCTCGCGCATCGCCAACCTGCTGATCGCGCGCGTCACCGGCGTGCAGATCTCCGACTACGGCTGCTCGCTCAAGCTGTATCGCGCCGAGACCATCAAGAAGGTGCGCCTCTACGGCGAGATGCACCGCCTGATCCCGGTGTGGACCGCAATGGTGACGGCGCCGACGCGCATCGGCGAGACCGACGTGACGCATCACGCGCGCAGCGCCGGCAAGTCCAAGTACGGCCTCGGCCGTGCCTT
>DATILC010000130.1:0-3996 GCA_035476855.1 Solimonas sp.
GCACCTTGTATCGCGTGCGCGTCGGTCCGCTGGGCAGCGAGGAGCAGGCCGCCGCGACGAAGGCCAGGGTGGTCGGACTGGGCTTCCCGCAGGCGACCGTACGCAAGGACTGACGCGACCGACGGTGGGCGCGCCGAACACTGGCTCGCCCGCAGAGTGGTAAAATCCGCGCCCTCCGCTACCGGTGCAGGCCGCATGATCTGGGTTGACTACTGCATTCTTGCCGTCTTCATCCTGTCCCTGATCGTCGGGCTGATGCGTGGATTCACCCGTGAGGTGCTCGGGTTCGCCACCTGGATTTTCGCCTTCGGCTTGGCCTGGCTGTTCGGCCGCAGCCTGGCCTCCGGCCTCGAAGGGCAGATTTCCCAGCCGGCGCTGCGCCTGGTCGCTGCCTACGTGATGCTGTTCCTCGGCGGCCTGCTGGCCGGTTCGCTGATCACCTATTTCATGTCCGAGGCGATCAAGGAAAGCTTCCTCAGCCTCAGCGATCGCGCTCTTGGCGGCGGCTTCGGCATGCTGCGCGCCGCGCTGCTGGTGGTCATCCTCGTACTGGTCGGCACCCAGATGGGTGCCCAGAAGCAGCGCTGGTGGAGCGAATCCCTGCTGATCGGCAGCTTCCAGTGGCTGGCCGATGGCCTCGCCTCGGTGCTGCCGGAGCGCTGGCTTGAAGCGTTGCGCCCCGAACCCAATCCCCCCCTTGAGCCTCAGCCGAGTTCGTAAAGCCTATGTGCGGAATCGCCGGTATCGTCACCCAGAACGCATCCGTCAACTCGGAGTTGTTTGACGCCCTGACCATGCTGCAGCACCGCGGCCAGGACGCCGCGGGCATCATCACCAACGACGGTGATCGCCTCTACCTGCGCAAGGAAAACGGCCTGGTGCGCGACGTCTTCGCCAAGGACGAGCACATGCTGATGCTGCGCGGCACGATGGGAGTCGGCCATGTGCGCTACCCGACCGCCGGCTGCTCGACGTCGGCCGAGGCCCAGCCGTTCTACACCAACACTCCCTACGGCATCTCGCTGTCGCACAACGGCAACCTGACCAATGCCGAGGAGTTGAAGCAGGAGCTGTTCCTGCAGGACCGCCGCCACCTCAATACCGAGTCCGACTCGGAGGTGCTGCTCAACATCTTCGCCCACGAGCTGATGCAGCGCGGCGTGCTGCGCCTGAGCCCGGATGATGTGTTTGCCGCGGTCTCCGGCGTGCACCAGCGCTGCCGCGGTGCCTACGCCTGCGTGGCGATGATCACCGGCTACGGCGTGGTCGGCTTCCGCGATCCCTTCGGCATCCGTCCGGCGGTCTACGGCCGTCGTCTCGGCCCCAATGGCGTCGATTACCTGATTGCCTCCGAGTCGGTGGCGCTGGACGCACTGGGCTTCGAGATCATGGGCGACATCGCGCCGGGCGAGGCGGTGCTGATCACCCTCGACGGCAAGCTGCACAAGCGCCAGTGCGCCGCCAATCCGGTGTACTCGCCCTGTCTGTTCGAGTACGTCTACCTGGCGCGCCCGGACTCGGTGATCGACAACATCTACGTCTACAAGGCGCGCCTGCGCATGGGCGTGAAGCTGGCCGAGAAGATCCTGCGCGACTGGCCGGACCACGACATCGACGTCGTCATCCCGATCCCGGACACCAGCCGCGTCGCCGGCGCTGAGCTGGCCGCGCGCCTGGGCGTGTCCTACCGAGAAGGCTTCATCAAGAACCGCTACATCGGCCGTACCTTCATCATGCCGGGGCAGGCGCAGCGCAAGAAGTCCGTGCGTCAGAAGCTCAACCCGATCGATCTGGAATTCCGCGGCAAGAACGTGCTGCTGGTGGACGACTCCATCGTCCGCGGCACCACCTCCAAGGAAATCATCCAGATGGCTCGCGAGGCCGGCGCGGTGAAGGTCTACTTCGCCTCCGCCTCGCCGCCGGTGCGTTACCCGAACGTCTACGGCATCGACATGCCGACCGCCTCGGAGCTGGTCGCCCATGGCCACACGGTCGAGGAACTGGAGCGCATGCTCGGTGCCGACAAGCTGATCTACCAGGACCTCAACGATCTGATCGACGCCGTGCGTGCCGGCAACCCGCGCATCACCCGTTTCGATACCTCGGTGTTCACCGGCGAATACGTCACCCAGGACATCTCTACCGAGTACCTGAACCAGCTGGAGCTGTTCCGCTCCGACGCGGCCAAGGCGGCGCGCAAGCGGGCGTCTTCCACGGTGATCGACATCCAGAACGCCTGAAGACAGAAAAGCTTTTGGCCACGGATTTACACGGATGACACGGATTTCCGTGAACGGAACCGGCTTCTGATTTTTCCGTGTCGATCCGTGTCATCCGTGGCTAAAGTCTGTACTCCAGGTTGAAATCGACCAAGGATTGGCCGTAAAGTCCGCGCCGCGCCCTTTTGATCCCAGCTTGCAGGCGCGGGCCTTCCCCCCGGGGAAAGCCCAATAAATATCGCTAAACGGGGGCTGGGAGCCCGTTTGGTTTTTTTTACCGACGGGCTTTTTCATTGCCCGCAGGAGCAGGGCAGTGACCGAAGAATTCGAATCCGGCTTCGACCCCGAGTGGGGCTACAGCACCTTGGGCATCCGTGCCGCCGAGCCGCGCACGGAGAATAGGGAGCATTCCGCCTCCGTCGCGCTGACCTCGTCCTACGTGTTCCGCTCGGCGGCCGAAGCGGCTGCGGTGTTCAGCGGCCAGCAGCCCGGCTACGTCTACTCGCGCTTCACCAATCCGACCGTGGAAGCCTTCGAGCGCCGCTTGGCGGCGCTGGAGGGCGGCGAGGCCTGCGTTGCCACCGCCAGCGGCATGGTTGCGATCCAGACGCTGTGCCTGGCCCTGCTCAAGTCCGGTGACCACATCCTGGCCTCGCGCGGCCTGTTCGGCGCCAGCATCAACCTGTTCAACAACATCCTGTCGCGCTTCGGCCTGGAAACGACTTATGTCGATCCCACCGATCCGGCCGCCTGGGCGGCGGCGGTGAAGCCGAACACGAAGCTGTTCTTCGTCGAGACGCCGTCGAATCCGTTGATGGAACTGGCCGACATCCGCGCGCTGGCTGATATCGCGCACGCGCACGGCGCGCTGCTGGCGGTCGACAACTGCTTCCTGACGCCGGTGCTGAGCCAGCCGCTGAAGCTGGGGGCGGACATCGTGATCCACTCCGGCACCAAGTACATCGATGGCCAGGGGCGCTGCGTCGGCGGCGCGATCGTCGGCGACGCTCAGCGCGTCGGCAAGGACATCTTTGGCTACATGAGGACGGCCGGCCCCTGCCTGTCGCCGTTCAACGCCTGGGTGTTCCTCAAGGGCCTGGAGACGCTGGCTCTGCGCGTGCGCGCCCACAGCGCCAGCGCCCAGCAGCTGGCGGAATGGCTGCTGACGCAGCCGCGCGTCAAGCGCGTGTTCTACCCGGGCCTGGCCTCGCATCCGCAGCACGAACTTGCCAAGCGTCAACAGAGCGGCTTCGGCGGCATCGTGTCCTTCGAGGTCGAGGGCGGCCGCGAGGGTGCCTGGCAGCTGATCGATTCGACCAGGATGCTGTCGATCACCGCCAACCTCGGCGACACGCGCAGCACCATCACCCATCCGGCCTCGACCACGCACGGTCGCATCACGCCGGAGGCGCGCGAACAGGCCGGCATCACCGAGGGGCTGATCCGCATCTCGGTGGGTTTGGAAGACATTGCCGACATCCAGCGCGACCTGGAGGCGGGGCTGCGTTGAACGCAGCCTTTGCTGCCGTCCACGCGGCGCTGGCCGAGTGTGATCCGGCGGCGAAGGGCGAGCTCGTCCTGGCGCTGTCGTTTCCCGACGGCGATTTCGCCGTGCCGGACTGCAGCGAGGATCCGGCAGCGATTCCCGGCCGCCCCGCGCGGCCAACGCTGGTGCATCCGCGCGAGGTGCCGCACCGCGGCCTCGGCAGCGCCGAGGGTCGCGCGGCGCTGATCCATGCGGTCGCGCACATCGAGTTCAACGCCATCAACCTGGCGC
>DATILC010000131.1:0-5162 GCA_035476855.1 Solimonas sp.
CAAGGGTCACTTCTGCATCGCCAGCAAGCTGGTGCAGCGCTGGCGCGACCAGGTCAAGGCCACCGGCACCAAGGCCGACGGCCGCATCATCAACACCAGCTCCGGCGCCGGCCTCAACGGCTCGATCGGCCAGAGCAACTACGCCGCCGCCAAGGGTGGCATCGCCTCGCTGACGCTGGTGCAGGCCGCCGAACTGGGCCGCTACGGCATCACCGCCAACGCCCTGGCCCCGGCTGCACGTACCGGCATGACGGAAGGTCCCTTCGGCGCGATGATGAAGAAGCCGGAAGACGGCAGCTTCGATCACTACGCCCCGGAGAACGTCGCGCCGCTGGTGGTCTGGCTCAGCAGTCCGCTGTCGGCCCACGTGACCGGCAAGGTGTTCGAGGTCGAGGGCGGCAAGGTCTCGATCGCCAACGGCTGGAAGACCGGCATCGTCCGCGACAAGAAGGCGCGCTGGAATCCGGCTGAACTGACCGACGTCATCGACGGCCTGATCGCCGAGTCGCCGGCGGCGCAGAAGGTCTACGGTTCGTAAAAGGAAGATCGACGTGACCCAGGCCGCGACGCCGCCGCTGACGTCCAAGGAAGCCTTCCGCTTCTGGATCGACGAGCGCGTACGCTTCGCCGATATCGACATCCTGGGTCACGTCAACAACAAGGCCTTCATGACCTACGCGGAGAGTGCCCGTGCCGCGTTCCTGATCCAGACCGGCCTGTTCGATCCGCGCGGCCCACGCCAGAACGTGGTCGCGCGCATCGAGATCGACTACCGGCGCGAGCTGCATTACCCCAACGAGCTGCGCGTCGGCCTCTGCGTCAGCCGCATCGGCAACAAGTCCTTCGTGCTGTCGCAGGGCATCTTTGCCGGCGACAGTTGCGTCGCCACCGTCAATGCGACGATGGTGCATATCGACACCGCCAGCCGCCAGACCACGGCGCTGGGCGAAAAAGAGCTGGCCATCCTGCAGCCCTGGCTGGCCGGCGCCTGAACTGACCGAACCGTCGCGTCCGTTCGTGGTGAGCCTGTCGAACCATGAACGGACTTCCCGCCGACGGTCAACGAGTTGCCGCCCACCCTTCGACAGGCTCAGGGCGAACGGCAACTTTTCCACCCGTCTGATCCCCTCAAGGACCCTTCATCCCATCGGATGAAGCCGCTGCGGGCCTGTGGCGGAATAATGGGCTTCGATCCGGAGCTCCTGCCGCAATGAACCTCGCGCTGACCGAAGACCAGACCATGATCCGCGACGCCGCCGAGTCCTTCCTCGGCGATGTCAGCGACTCCGCCGCGGTGCGCGCCGCGATGGACAGCGAGACGGGCTACGACGAGTCGGTCTGGCAGCGCATCGGCGTCGAACTGGGCTGGTGCGGGCTGCCGGTGCCCGAGGACTGCGGCGGCCTGGGTCTGGGCCCGATCGAGATGAGCCTGGTGCTCGAACAGATGGGCCGGCGCCTGCTCTGCGCGCCGTTCTTCTCCACGATCTGCCTCGCTGCCAATCTCCTCAACGAATGTGCGACGGCCGATGCACGCCGCCGTTTCCTCGGCGCGATCGCCGAGGGCAGCCTCAGCGCCAGTGCGCCGCTGCCCAGCGCCCTCGACTGGCGTGCCGCCGCGACCGGGGTCCGTGCGCGCCGTCACGGCGACCCCGCTGAGAGCGGCGGGGCAAGTGAGTGGTTGCTGGACGGGCAGGTCGCCCGTATTCCTGACGGCGCTGCGGTCGACTGGCTGTTCGTGCTGGCGCAGCTGCCCGAGGGCGGCCATGGCCTGTTCGCGCTGCGTCGCGACGACGACGGCGCCGCGCTGCAGGCGCTCGACAGCTGGGATCGCACGCGCCGCTTCGCCCGCCTGGAGCTGAAGGCCGTCGCCGCCGACCGCATCGACGATCCGGCCAGTTTCAACGCAGGACTCGAACGCGCCACCGCGCTGGCGCGGCTCTACCTTGCCGCCGAGCAGCTCGGCGCGGCGCAGGCCTGCCTCGACCTCACCGTCGCCTACACCGGCACGCGCAAGCAGTTCGGCCGCGTCATCGCCTCGTTCCAGGCGATCAAGCATCGCTGCGCGCAGATGATGGTGCGGGTCGAGGAACTGCGGTCGGCCGTCGCCGGTGCTGCCGCGATCGCCGCGGGCGAGCCCGATGCGCGTACGCTGGCCATGGAATGCGGCATGGCCCGCGCGCTGGCCGCCGACACCGCCTTCTGGTGCGCGCAGGAAGCGATCCAGCTGCATGGCGGCGTCGGTTTCACCTGGGAATACGACCCGCAGCTGTACTTCAAGCGCGCGCAGGCGGCCAGCCACTGGCTGGGATCTTCGGATGCGCTGCGCGAGCAGATCGCCGCGTTGGCGATCGACGCGCCTGCCGTGGTCCACAGCGAAGCGCAGGCTGATGATCCCGATGCCGCCTTCCGCGCCGAAGTCGCCGGCTGGATGCGCGAGCACCTCGGCGGCCGGTTCGCCGAGCTCAAGCACCGCGGCGGCCCCGGCGACGAGGAGGCCAATCCGGCGCTGCGCAAGGAATGGGAGCGCGAGCTCGCTGCCGGTGGCTGGACCTGTGTCGGCTGGCCGAAGGAAGTGGGCGGGCGCGGCCTCTCCATCCAGCAGCAGGTGATCTTCCACGAGGAATACGCCCGCGCCGGCGGCCCCGGCCACATGGGTCACATCGGCGAGGGCCTGATCGGCCCGGCGCTGATCCGCTTCGGCTCGCCGGAGCAGAAGGCACGCTTCCTGCCGAAGATCGTCAATGGCACCGAGTTCTGGGCGCAGGGTTATTCCGAGCCCAATGCCGGTTCGGATCTGGCCAACGTGCAGACCCGCTGCTGGCAGGAGGCCGATGGCTCCTGGCGCGTGCAAGGCCAGAAGATCTGGACCTCGCTGGCGCATGAATCGGACTGGATCTTCGTGCTGGCGCGCTGCGAGCCGGGATCGAAGGGCAACAAGGGCCTGGCTTTCCTGCTGCTGCCGCTGGACCAGACCGGCATCGAGATTCGCGGCATCCGCCAGCTCGGCGGCGGCTCGGAATTCAACGAGGTGTTCTTCGACGGCGCGGTGGCGCAGGCGGAGCACATCGTCGGGGCCCCGGGGGAGGGCTGGAAGGTCGCGATGGGCCTGCTCGAGGCCGAGCGCGGCGTCTCCACCCTGGGCCAGCAGATGCACTTCCTGCACGAGCTGGACCTGGTGATCGCGGTGGCCAAGGCCAACGGCCGCATCGCCGACGCCCAGGTTCGCCAGCGCATCGCCAGCGCCTGGAGCGGCCTGCGGGTGATGCGCTACAACGCCCTGCGCATGCTCAGCGGCGAGCAGACCCAGCTGGGCCGCGAGGCGCTGATCTACAAGTACTACTGGTCCAACTGGCACCGCGACCTCGGCAAGCTGGCGGTCGACGTGCTGGGCCCGGAGGCGGACGTGATCTCCGACGATCCGGCGATCCGTCCGCTGCAGCAGCTGTTCTTCTTCTCGCGCAGCGACACCATCTATGCCGGCACCAACGAGATCCAGCTGAATCTGATTGCCGAGCGCGGCCTGCAGATGCCGCGCGAGCCGCGGCCGGGTTCGCCGGGGTAGTCAGGGATTGCCTAAATGGCAATCCCTGCCGGCGAACGCCCGCACATGGATGTGCGGGCAGGGGTGAAATGGGCGAGCTGAAGTCCCGCCATGGATGGCCATCCCCTTGCGGAATCGCGTTGCCCCCGCAAGGTTAATCCTCGTCCTTCCGAAGGAGGTCGGGGGCTTCCCCGGCGGTCAGACTGGCTCCACTAGACAAGGAATGCCCATGACCGCGACCCCGTCCGCGCCGCCCGCATACGTTCCCGCCCACGGCCTGCTCAAGGGCAAGACCGTGCTGATCACCGCTGCCGCCGGTGGCGGCATCGGTTTTGCCGCCGCCAAGCGCTGCCTCGAAGAGGGCTGCCGCGCGATCATGGTCTCGGACATCCACCCGCGCCGTACCGAGGAAGCTGCCCAGGCCCTGCAGAAGGAGTTCCCGCAGGCGCAGGTGTTCGGCTGCGTCGGCAATGTCGCGGTCGAGGCTGACGTGCAGGCGCTGGTGGATGCGGCCGAGGACAAGCTCGGCGGTGTCGACGTGCTGATCAACAACGCCGGTCTCGGTGGCAGCAAGCGCGTCGTCGACATGACCGACGAGGAATGGCACAAGGTGCTGGACGTGACCCTGACCGGGACCTTCCGCATGACCCGTGCGATGCTGAAGAAGATGCAGCCGCGCGGCCGCGGCGCGATCGTCAACAACGCCTCGGTGCTGGGCTGGCGTGCGCAGAAGGAACAGGCGCATTACGCCGCCGCCAAGGCCGGCGTGATGGCGTTGACGCGCTGTTCGGCGCTGGAGGCGGCGGACTACGGCATCCGCATCAACGCGGTGTCGCCCTCGATCGTGTTCCATGACCACCTGCGCAAGAGCGCGCCGGAGGCCCTGCTGAACGAGCTGGCCAGCCGCGAGGCCTTCGGCCGCGGTGCCGAGGCCTTCGAGATCGCCAACGTGATGGTGTTCCTGGCCTCCGAGTACGCCTCCTACCTGGTCGGCGAGGTCATTTCCGCTTCTTCGCAGCGCTCCTGATTCCCTTAGGAAATCCAGCCCAATGGCCACCCTGTTCGAATCCGCCGATGCCATCCTCAAGGCCGTCGGCCAGCCGCTCGATGTCAGCAACTGGGTGGAAATCACCCAGGACCGCATCAACCAGTTCGCCGATGCCACTGACGACCACCAGTGGATCCACGTCGATGCAGCCAAGGCGAAGGACGGCCCGTTCGGCGCCTGCATCGCCCACGGCTACCTGACTTTGTCGCTGGCCTCGCGCTTCCTGCCGGAGATCGTCGACGTACGGATGAAGATGGGCGTCAATTACGGCTGCGAGAAGGTGCGTTTCCCCTCGCCGGTGAAGGTCGGCAGCCGCATCCGCGGCCGTGGCGACCTGATCGCGGCCGAGGTCACCAAGGACGGCGGCCTGCAGGCGACCATCCGCGTGACGGTCGAAATCGAGGGTGGAACCAAGCCCGCCTGCATCGCCGACACCATTTCGCGCTACTACTTTTGAGTGAAGCCCTGCGCTCTTTCAGGGCGTAGCTTGATTCATCGAACCCACAGGCGCGGTCGGGCCAGGCCCTGCCGCAACCCCCGGAGAAGCTGTTCATGAACGAAGCTGTCATCGTC
>DATILC010000132.1:0-2014 GCA_035476855.1 Solimonas sp.
TAGCGGTACAGCGCCTGCTGCAGCGCCAGCATGATCTGCTGCATGCGCGCCAGCGGCGCGTCGTGGCGCAGTTCCGGCAGATTGACGAACAGGATGGTCAGGCGGCGCAGCTCACCGAGCCACTGCGTCTGGCCGGCAGCAAGGCGGTGCAGGATGGCGAAGGGAATGTAGCGGCGCAGGGTCTGGGAGAATCCGGCCGGCCATTGCGGCGAGGTCAGAGCCCGCGGCGCTGGCGGCTGCCGCAGCGCATTCAGCCGCAGCGCGCCGGAGTCCAGCAGTTCGCCGCGGACATCGTCGTAGAGCAGCGAGGTGGCGTCGGCGGACAGCAGCACCTCGCCCGGCTCCGCCTCGCCGGAGATGGCGCCGACCTGCGCCAGCGGCGCGCCGGCGACGAGGAACTCCCAGCGCTGGCGCGTGCCGCCGAGATGCGCCAGCACGATCGACCCGGTGCCGATCGCGGCGCGCAGCGTCAGGGTGACCCCATCGCCAGGGCGGTAGTCGCGCATGGCGGCCTGGACGGCCAGGGCGCAGGCGGCGGCGTGCGCCGTGGCCCGCGACAGCCCGGCCTCGTCCTCGCTGCGCCACAGCGCCAGCATGGCGTCGCCGGCGAACTTGAGGACGTCGCCGCCGTGCTCGCGGATCACGCCGACCAGGCGGCCGAAGTAGGTGTTGAGGATCGTGGTCAGGGTTTCGGCGCCGCTGTCGCCGCCGGCCTGGGCGCAGCGTTCGGTCAGGGCGGTGAAGCCGGAGATGTCGGCAAACAGAATCGCGCCCTGCAGCGACTGCAGCCCCGGCGCCGGCGCGCTGCCGGCATGGCTGAGGAGATGTTCGGCGACGATCGCGGGTACATAGCGGGCGCAGACCTCCGGATCGATGCCGGTCGTCAATCCTGGTGCTGGGCCCGCGGGCGCGGGCATGGCTTCGGCGCTGATCTGCATGGTCCCTCACGCGGATGACTCTGCGACGATAGCACCGCGACCGGCTCCGCGGGGTGCCACAAGTCCGTAAAATCCCCCCGTGCACTACCAACATCGCTATCACGCCGGCAACTTCGCCGATGTCTTCAAGCACCTGCTGCTCTGTGGCCTGCTGCGCGCCCTGAACCGCAAGGACAAGCCCTGGATGTACCTGGAAACCCATGCCGGGGGAGGGCTCTACGACCTCGGCGGCGCGGAGGCCGAGCGCACCGGCGAATGGCGCGAGGGCATCGGGCGGCTGCAGCAGGCGCCGGGGGCGCCGGCGCCGTTGCTCGACTACCTGCAACAGGCCCGCGCCTTCGATGGCGCTTATCCCGGCTCGCCGCTGTTCGCGCAGCGCCTGGCCCGGCCGCAGGACCGCCTGCTGCTGTGCGAGAAGGTGCCGGCGGTCTGCACCGAGCTGCGCCTGCGCATGGCCGCCGATGCGCGCGTTCATGTGCACCAGCGCGACGGCTACGAAACCCACGCCCTGCTGCCGCCGCCTGAAAAGCGCGGCCTGATCCTGGTCGATCCGCCATTCGAGCGGCCCGACGAGTTCGATGCGATCAGCGACTACCTGCGCAAGTGCGTCGCGCGCTTCGGCCACGGCGTCTACGCCGTGTGGTATCCGGTCAAGAACCGTCACGAGGCCGACCGCTTCCGCCGCCGCATGATGCGCGAGCATCCGCGCGCCGGTGTCGACCTGCAGCTGCACAACGGCGCCGTGGCGGAAGGCCAGATGCGCGCCTGCGGGCTGTGTGTACTGAATGCACCGTTCGGCTTCGCCGCAGAGATGCGGCCTTCGCTGGAATGGCTGGCGCGGACGCTGGCACAGGGGCCGCGTGCCGAAGCCTTGATCGAACCATGGGAAAACCAGGCATGAAGCATCCGGACACCGAGACCCTGCATGAAGGCCGCTTCCTGCGTCTGGTGCGCGACCGGAATTGGGAATACGTCTCCCGTACCAACTCCAGCGGCGCCGCCTTCATCGTCGCCGTCACCGACGACGACGAACTGCTGCTGGTGGAGCAGTACCGCCTGCCGCTGCGCGCCCGCAC
>DATILC010000133.1:0-4416 GCA_035476855.1 Solimonas sp.
GAGCTTCATCCGCCAGACCGATGCCGAGATGATCAAGCTCTGGCAATGGCATGCGCTGGAGGAGCTGGAGCACAAGGCCGTGGCCTACGACGTCTACGAGGCGATCGGCAACCGCGAGATCGAGCGCCGCCTGGCGATGCCGCTGGTGGTGTCGGCGCTGCTGCTGCCGATCGTGCTCAGCTGGACCTGGCTGGTGCTGCGCGATCCGCAGGTCACCAACCTGCGCGAGCACCGCCGTGGCCTGCGCCTGCTGCTGGGGCGCGAGGGCTTCGTCACCCGCATCATCCCGAAGATGGGCGTGTTCTGGCGCCCGGGCTTCCACCCGGCCAAGCACGACACCCGCGCGCTGGTGACCGAGTGGCGCGAGAAGCTGTTCGGCAGCGAAGGCCTGCTGCGCGGGCAGGTCCGCAACCGCGAGGTGCTGGCGCCGGCCTGAAGTCCCGTAGCCCGGACGCAGTCCGGGTGACGACCCAGCACCGGCGCACTCGTCTCGCCAGGTTCCCCGGACTGCGTCCGGGCTACCGTGCTGGCAGCGCGTTACTGCGCGGGCAAGAACCCCTCGATCGCCTGCACCACCTCGCGTGGATGCGAGTGCTGCAACGCATGCCCGCCATCGGGGATCAGCACCGCCTGCGCCTGCGGGATCACCGGCCGCAGGCGGCGACCGTGGTTCCAGTACGGCACCAGCGTGTCGGCCTCGCCGTGGATGATCAGCAGCGGCAGGCGGATCCGGTCGTAGCGCGGGCTGAGGTGCTGCATGTACTCACTGAGGCGGGTCATGTCCTGCACGTTGTTGAGGAAGCTGCGCGGGCGCAGTGCCAGCGGCGCGCCAATACGCTCGACATAACCATCGGGCACCGGGCTGGGCGCCAGCACCGGCACCACTGCATCGCCCAGCATCAGCTGACCGGCCGGCAGCACCGTGGTCCATGCGAACAACTGGCCCAGCACGGGCACTGAACCGGCGTCATAGGTCCAGCCGACCGAACCGACCCAGTGGCCGGCGACGCCGGAGAGCAGCACGCCACCGGAGACGCGCTCCGGCATTTCCACCAGCGCCGACATCACCACCGAGCCAGCCCAGGAATGGCCGACCAGGATCGGCTGGTCCGCGCCGAGTTTTGAACTGGCATCGAGCAGCAGCCGCGCGACGCGCGCCGGATCGGGCCAGTCGCCGGCCGGGCGTTGGCTATAGCCATAGCCGGGGCGGTCGAAGGCGATCACGCGGTGACGCTTCGCCAGCTCCGGCAGGATGCTGGCCTGGAAGTCGCGCAGGTTGGAGCTGGCGCCATGCACCAGCAGCAGCGCCGGCCCGGGCCCCTGCCCCGCGCTGAGGTAATGCAGCCGTACCCCATCCACCTCGATGAATTCGCCCACCGGCGGATAGCGCCGCTCGATCCACCGGCTTCCCAGCAGGGAACCGGCGACCAGCAGCAGGGGCAGTCCAAGGAGTAGCAGGCTCATGCGGCGGCGCATTGCGGGCGGGAGGGCGTGGATGGAGCCGCCATCATGCCAGCGGTTTGGCCTCAACTGAGGTTCAGATTGGCACCGGCGGCAATGGCCCGGATGGAGCAGCGCGCCGATAGTGGCAGCCTCCCGAGGACCGGCAACCAAGACCGGCCCGGGAAACCCCCGGCAAGACAGCGCGCCGGTGTGGACGACACCAGACAATCTGAGGCAGGAGCAGGCATGTCAGCACCCACTTCACTGGTCACCGGCGGCGGTGGCGGCATCGGCCGCGCCGCCAGCCTCGAATTCGCCCGCGCGGGCTACCGCGTGGCGGTCTGCGACCGCAATGCCGAGGCCGCCACACAGACCGTCGCCGATATCCGCGAAGCCGGCGGCGAGGCGCAGGCCTATGCCATCGACATCGGTGACGCCAGCCAGGTGCAGGAGATGATGGGCGCGATCCGCAAGCGCTACGGCCGCCTCGATGCCGCCTTCAATAACGCCGGCCTGCCGGCGCTGCGCATCCCGCTGGCCGAGGTCAAGGAAGACGACTGGGAGCGGGTGATGCGCACCAACCTCACCGGCACCTTCCTGTGCATGAAGTACGAAATCCTGGCGATGCTCGAACAGGGCAGCGGTTGCATCGTCAACAACTCCTCGGTGTTCGGCGTCGGCGGCGGCGTCAGCGCGCCCTACACCGCCAGCAAGCACGGCATCTGCGGCCTGACCAAGTCGGCGGCGATGTCCTATGCCGAGCGCGGCGTGCGCATCAACGCAGTCTGCCCCGGCCTGATCGAGGCCGGCATGGGCCTGCGCGTGCTGGCCCGCACCGATCCCCCGCCCAGGGACGTCATCGCCGCGGCGCCGATCAACCGCACCGGCCAGGCGGCGGAGGTGGCAAAGGCCGTGGTCTGGCTGTGCTCGGAATCGGCCAGCTTCGTGCACGGGCACATGCTCGCGGTCGACGGCGGCTACGGCGCGCGATAAGTCGCTGCAGGCACCTTGGCGCTCCCGCCGCGCGGGAGTAGTCTGCGTCGGTCCCCAGCCGCTGCGAGGGTGTCATGAAGCTGACCGTCAATGGTGCTGTTCATGAGGTCGATGCACCGCCCGACATGCCCCTGCTGTGGGTGCTGCGCGACCTGCTCGGATTGACCGGCACCAAGTTCGGCTGCGGCCTCGCCCAGTGCGGCGCCTGCACCGTGCATCTGGATGGCGCGCCGCTGCGTGCCTGCATCACGCCGGTCACGGTCGCCGACGGCAAGTCCGTCACCACCATCGAGGGCCTGCCCGCCGACGGCAGTCATCCGGTGCAGCGTGCCTGGGCCGAACTCGACGTGGTGCAATGCGGCTACTGCCAGTCCGGCCAGATCATGTCGGCGGTGGCGCTGCTCAAGGCCACGCCCAAACCCAGCGACGCCGAGATCGACGCGGCCCTCAGCGGCAACATCTGCCGCTGCGGCACCTACCAGCGCATCCGCGCCGCGATCCATCGGGCGGCGGAACTGGGAGGCACGTCATGAACGACGCCCTGCCATTCACGCGTCGCGATGTCCTCAAGGCCGGCGCTGCCGGCGGGCTGGTGATCGGCCTGGTGATCCCCGCGGCCAACCGCTTCGCCCAGGCCGCGGAGGGCGCGCCCGCCGCAGCGTTGAAGCTGCCGCCGCCCAATGCCTTCCTGCGCATCGGCAGCGATGACAGCGTCACCGTGCAGCTCGCGCATTCCGAAATGGGCCAGGGCATCTGGACCGCGCTGCCGATGCTGGTGGCCGAGGAACTGGATGCCGACTGGTCGAAGCTGAAGGTCGAGCACGCCGCCGCCGCGCCGGTCTACGCACACACCATCTACGGCATGCAGATGACCGGCGGCTCCAGCAGCACCTGGTCGGAGTTCGAGCGCTACCGCCAGGCCGGCGCGATGGCGCGCGCGCTGCTGCTGCAGGCCGCGGCGCAGAAGCTCGGCGTATCGCCGGCGCAGTGCCGTACCGAGCAGGGCCAGGTGATCTGCGGCGAAAAGCGGCTGCGCTACGGCGAGCTGGCCGAGGCCGCTGCCGCGCTGCCGGCACCGAAGCGCGTGGTGCTGAAGGAGCCGAAGGACTGGAAGCTGATTGGCAAGGCCACCAAACGACTCGACACGCCGGAGAAGATCACCGGCCGCGCGCAGTTCGGCATGGACGTGCAGTTCGAGGGGCTCAAGACCGCCGTGGTCGCAAGGCCGCCGGTGTTCGGCGCCAGCGTGAAGTCGCTCGATGCGTCGAAGGCCAAGGCCGTGCCCGGCGTGCGTGCCGTGGTGCAGGTGCCCAGCGGCGTCGCCGTGGTCGCGGACCATTTCTGGGCAGCGAAGCTGGGGCGCGACGCGCTGGCGATCGACTGGAATCCGGGCCCGCATGCCGCGCTCGACAGCGAAGCCCTGATGACGGACTTCCGCCGCCTCGCCGGCAGCCGCGGTCGCGATGCGGCCAAGGGCGGCAATGTCGCGCAGACCATGCAGCAGTCGAAGAAGCGCTTCGATGTCGAGTACCAGGTGCCGTACCTGGCGCATGCGCCGATGGAGCCGCTCAACTGCACGGTGAAGCTCGGCAAGGACCGCTGCGAGATCTGGACCGGCACGCAGTTCCAGACCCTGGACCAGATGGTCGCGGCGCAGATCACCGGGCTCAAGCCCGAGCAGGTGCAGATTCACACCACGTTCCTCGGCGGCGGCTTCGGCCGGCGCGCGACGCCGACCTCCGACTTCGTCAGCGAGGCGGTGCACGTGGCCAAGGCCAGCGGCCTGCCGGTGAAGACCGTGTGGACACGCGAGGATGACATCCGCGGCGGCTACTACCGCCCGGCCTACCTGCATCGCGTCCGTGTCGGCGTCGACAGCGAGGGCCGGCCGCAGGCCTGGCATCACTCGGTGGTCGGCCAGTCGATCATCGCCGGCACGCCGATGGAACCGCTGATGATCAAGGACGGCATCGACCTGAC
>DATILC010000134.1:0-3307 GCA_035476855.1 Solimonas sp.
GTCGACGGCTATGCCCTGCGCAGCGCCGACTCGGCGCAGCCGCTGCGCGTGATCGGCGAGATCGCCGCCGGTGATTCCGGGCGGCTGACGGTAGCCCCCGGCGAGGCGGTGCGCATCTTCACCGGCGGCCCGCTGCCGGCCGGCGCCGACACGGTCGCGCGCCAGGAAATCGTCAGCCGCGAGGGCGACACCATCCGCCTCGACGCGCCGCTCGCGGCCGGTATCGACACGCGCCATCGCGGCGAGGAAATCCGCGCCGGCGGTGCGATCGCTGCAGCAGGCCAGCGCCTGCACTCCGGCCTGCTCGCCGCGCTGGCGATGGCTGGCGTCGCCCAGGTGGCGACGCGTCCGCGTCCGCGCGTCGCCGTGCTGGTCACCGGCAACGAGATCGCCCGCGCCGGCGAGGTGCTGGCCGAGGGCCATGTCCATGACGCCAATGGGCCCCTGTGCTGCGGCTGGCTGCAGGAACAGGGCTATCCGCTGGCCCTGCTGCGCTACGTCAGGGACACGCGCGAGGCCGTCACCGATGCGCTGAACGAAGCCCTCGCCTGCGCCGACCTGGTGATCAGCACCGGTGGCGTATCGGTCGGCGACCACGACCACCTGCCGGCCGCCGCGCAGGCCACCGGCTTCGAACGCGTGTTCTGGAAGGTCGCGCAGAAGCCGGGCAAGCCGATCTGGTACGGCATGAAGGGCAATGTCCCGCTGCTGGCCCTGCCCGGCAACCCGGCGGCGGTGCTGATCGGCCTGCATGTCCACGTCATCCGCGCGCTGCAGTTGCTCGAAGGCGCGGGCAACCCGGCACCGCTGTGGCAGCAGGGCCTGCTCGCCAGCGAGTTCCGCGCCGATCGCCTGCGCGACAGCCTGCTGCGCGTCGCCGTGCAGAGCGACGACCAAGGCCGCTGCCTGCTCGGTCGCCTCGGCAAGCAGGATTCGCACATGCTCAGCAACCTCGCGCGCGCCGATGCCCTGGCCTGGCTGCCGGCCACCGAAGCGCCGCTGCCCGCCGGCAGCCGCGTGCGCTGGATCCGCATCTGAACGAACCGGAGCGCTCATGCCCTGTGAACCGGCAGATGTTGCCCGCTACTACGACCAGACGCTGAGGCACTACCGCTTCCTCTGGGACATGGACCGTTCGCAGGCCCTGCACTACGGCTTCTGGGGCCCGGGCGTGCGCAGCCTGCGCGAGGCACTGGCGCATGAAAACCAGGTGCTGGCCGATCGCCTGAGGCTGGGACCGGATGCACGGCTGCTCGATGCCGGCTGTGGTGTCGGTGGCAGCAGCCTCTACCTGGCGCAGCGCTTCGGCTGCGAGGTCACCGGCATCACGCTCAGCGCCGAGCAACTGCGGTTGTGCGAGACCAATGCCCGTGAGGCCGGACTCGAAAAGCAGTTGCAGTTCCGGCTGATGGACTTCCAGAAAACGGACTTCGAGGACGCCAGCTTCGACGCCGTCTGGTTCGTCGAAAGCTTCTGCCATTCCCCCGACAAGGCTGCGCTGCTGCGCGAGATGCACCGCGTGCTCAAGCCTGGCGGGCAATTGCTGATCGCGGACTACTTCCGCCGGGGATCGGATTCCGAGGGCGACCAGCGCCTGCTGCAGGAATGGCTGTCCGGCTGGGCGGTCCACGGACTGGAGTCGCCCGACTGGATGCTCGAAGCTGCAGCGGCCGCCGGCTTCGAGGGCAGCCGCCTCGATGACGTCACGCCGCTGATCGCCCCCTCGGCGCGGCGCCTGTACCACGCGTCCTTCCTTGCCCGCCTGGTGATCGCCGGACGCCGGCTGCGCGGCATCCGCAAGCCAGTATCCGAGGGCAACGTCCGCGCCGCGCACCGCCAGTACCTGGCGTTCCGGCGGCGCGTCGTGCACTACGGCATCTTCGAGGCCTTCAAGCCGCGCTGAGTCCCGTCAAGGCTCAGGCCGCGCGCCGCATCCCGCTCTTGCGCGCGTACGAAGTCAGGAATTCCATCTGGTCGGCCAGGATGCGGCGGTTCTGCAGGATCAGGTATTCGGCCAGGTTCGGCGTGTAGGGCACGGCGAGCAGCTTCATGCCCGCCTCTTCCGGCGTGCGGTCGTCCTTGCGCTGGTTGCAGTGGCGGCAGGCGGTGACGCAGTTTTCCCAGACCGAGGCACCGCCGCGCGAGGCCGGCATGACGTGGTCGCGGGTCAGGTGCGAAAGGGCGAACTGGTGGCCGCAGTACAGGCAGAGATTGCGGTCGCGCTGGAACAGCGTGCGATTGGTCAGCAGCGGCACGCCCTTCTCGAAGCGCCTGGACTTGTCGGACACCGCGATGATCGAGCCGATCTCCATCTTCGAGCGCAGGCCGGTGGCGGCGCAGGTGCCGCCGAAGATCGTGAAGCGCTCTTCCCCTGCCTCCCAGCGCACGCGATCGCGGGCGTAGAGGGTGACGGCGGTCTGCCAGCGGATCCAGGAAACCGGAAGCCCGCCGGCATCCAGCTTCAGAATGGCCGGAATGCTTTCCATGACAAAAACACTTGCTCCTGACGATCTTTCGAAAAAGATCGACTCAATTCAGTGAATTGAACACGAACAATGTTAAAGCTATTCGAACAGTAGACCTATCCCACGGGTGAAGCAAGCAATACAGCGGGAAGATGGCTTGAAATCCGCGGGCGCAGCCTCAGATTCGAAGGCGAACACAATGCTTTTCGAGGATTTTCCATGCGCATGGACAAACTGACCAGCCGCTTCCAGCAGGCGCTTGCCGACGCGCAGTCGCTGGCCGTGGGCCGCGACAACCCGCATATCGACCCCGCCCACCTGCTGAAGGCCCTGCTCGACCAGGACGGCGGCTCGACCCTGCCGCTGCTGCAACGCGCCGGCGTCAACGCCGATCTGCTGCGCAGCAAGCTGGCGCGCGCCATCGAGCAGCTGCCCCGGCTGGGACAGGCCACCGGCGAGGTCACGGTAGGCCCTGATCTGGCCCGGCTGTTGAACCTGAGCGACAAGCTGGCCCAGCAGAAGAAGGACCAGTTCATTTCCACCGAACTGTTCGTGCTGGCGGCCGTCGACGACAAGGGCGCCGCTGGCGAGGCCCTGCGTGCCGCCGGCGCGCGCAAGGAACTGCTGGAGAAGGCGATCGACCAGGTGCGCGGCGGCCAGAAGGTGGACTCGGAGAATGCCGAGGAGAATCGCCAGGCGCTGGAGAAGTACACCATCGACCTCACCGCCCGCGCCCAGGCCGGCAAGCTCGATCCGGTAATCGGCCGCGACGAGGAAATCCGCCGCGTGATCCAGGTGCTGAGCCGTCGCACCAAGAACAATCCGACGCTGATCGGCGAGCC
>DATILC010000135.1:0-2486 GCA_035476855.1 Solimonas sp.
CTCGCTGCGCTGCAGCAGGTCGCGACCCCAGAGCAGCGAATCGGCATGCAGGTCGGCGACCGAAAGCCGTGCATGCAGCGCCTGCGCCTGCGGCGATGCCTGGTAGGGCGGCGGCTGCAGCCGGCGATTCATGCGGTCGTCGACCAGGCCCGGCAACAGTGCGAAGGCCGCCAGCAAGGCCAGCAGCAGGACCGCCAGGGCGACGAGGATGCGCGGCATCGCCCGACCGGATACGCCTTCCGCTCCGAAGAGAACCCGATTCATCCGTTCCGTCCCTGTCCTGTCACTGTCCATGGTCCCGCGCGGCGGGCGGCGCAGTGTACGCCGGCCGGGTCAGCCTGCGTCCATTCGCCGCGGCGCGGCGTAGGATCGATACCTCCTTCGGGGAAACGCCAATGCCCGTACGCTGCTGCCTGATCCTGCTGGCCCTGCTGCTGTCCGCCTGCGGCAGCCGCCACTTCGGCCGCCCCGATACGCCAGTACCGCTGCCGCTGCATGCGGATTACCAGGTACTGCGCGACCTCGTCTTCACCCCGCCGGAATGGCCGCAGCGCCTGCTCGCCGATGTCTATCGCCCTGCGGGTGACGGCCCCTTCCCCAGCGTGCTGCTGATCCACGGCGGCGCCTGGAAACGCGGCGACCGCGCGCAGGTGGAGGGCCTGGCCGAACGCATCGCCGCGCGCGGTTACCTGGTGGTCAGCATCACCTATCGCCTGGTACCGCAGTACATCTTCCCGGCGCAGCTGCAGGATGTGCAGCAGGCGCTGCGCTGGATGCGCGGGCCGGGCCTGCAGTACGGCATCGACGCGCAGCGCATCGGCAGCTTCGGCTATTCGGCGGGCGGGCATCTCGCGGCGCTGGCGGGCCATGTCGCCAACGATCCGCAGCTGGGCGATCCGCAGACGAGGCTGAAGACCATCGTCGCCGGCGGCACACCCGCCGACCTGACGCTGTATGCCGGTGGCCACCTGGTGCCGGCCTTCATCGGCGGACCGAAGTCGGAGAAGCTGGAGGCGTATCGCGCCGCGTCGCCGGTGACCCACGTCGACGCCGGCGACCCGCCGGTATTCATCTACCAGGCCTCGCTGGATGACCTGGTGCCCTACGTGCAGGCCGAGACCTACAAGGCGGCGCTGGACCGCGCCGGCATCGTCAACGAGTTGTTCGTGATCCGTGGCCACGGCCACATCTCGGGCTTCTTCGCCGATGGCGCGGCGGTGGACGCGGCGCTGGAGTTCATGGACCGCCATCTGCGCTGAGCTGCGCCAGGCCAACCGCAAGCGGTGCCACGGTCACGCACTGCAGGCACAATAGCCTCCCGATCGCTGCACCGGAGCCCGCATGCCCCTGTCCTTCCGCCACCTCGCCGCCGTGCTGGCTTTCGCCCTGCTGCCATCGGCCGCAGCCTCGGCCGCCGAGCCCGCTGCAGCCGAGCCCGCCTGCGTCGACGGCGAAAAGCCGACCGAACCCTTCAGCAGCCTCGACAAGTGGGGCATGCAGCGCTACGACGCCGAGCTGGCGCGCTACAAGCGCGACCACGAACGCTACCTGGGCTGCCTGGAGAAACGCGGGGGCGATGCCTCGCTGGGCAGGAAACTCGACCAGGCGATGGAGAATCCACAGCCGCGCTAGGGCCTGTCACCCCTTCCCCGGTCGCTGTGGTGCCCCCGTATTTGCGGCCAGGCAAGGCGCGAGGAGGGCGCTTAGCGGGACTAAGTAACCGACGAGTAACGCAGCATGGCCGCCAAGACGGGGGCACCCCGAAGGGGCGGTGCTGCCTGGGCGCAGGGCGGCGTCCCGAGTCGCTTATGTACGGCAAGTACACCGCACGCCTCGGGACATAGCCCTGCACCCAGGCAGCCTCCGCCACAGCGACCGGGGAAGGGGTGACAGGCCCCAGGCGCGGCCGCGGCAACGCGGCCTAGCGACCCTTCTTTTCCTTCTTGGCGGCCTTCTTCTCCGCCATGGTCTTGGCCGGCTTCTTCTTCACGTTCTTCTTCGAGTCCATCCCCTTGCGCATGCCGCCCTCTCCCTGTGGTGCTGCACGGGTCCGACGAGGGATCGCGACGGCTCCCCGCTACTGCTAATCCTCGGCTTCCGCCGCCTCGCGGCCACGCTGGCGCGCCTCGGCCTCGGCACGTGCCTCGGCGATCTGGTCGAGCACGCCGTCGACATCGGCCGCGGTGTCGTCATGCACGTAGCGACCGGTGAGCGGGCTCTCCGGCAGCAGCGCGGCGTCCTGGTACAGCTTCCAGATCTCGAAGGCGTACTCGGTGTCGAGCAACTCCGGCGCGTAGCGGCCGCAGTACTGGGTCATGTTGTCGACGTCGCGCCGCAGCATGCGGAAGGCGTTGTTGTTGCCCGAGGCATCCACCGCCTGCGGCAGGTCGATGATCACCGGGCCGTCGGCGCCGACCAGGATGTTGAACTCCGACAAGTCGCCATGCACGACGCCGGCGCACAGCATGCGCACCACCTCGCGCAGC
>DATILC010000136.1:0-6620 GCA_035476855.1 Solimonas sp.
ATCGCGATCGCAGCCTGCAGCGTACCGATGCCGCGGGTCACGGTGACCTGGCCGACGCGCGGAATGCCAGCGAGCACCCGGCCCTCCCCCGCGATCGTGGCCAACGGCAGGAACAGGCCATCGGCATCCGCAGGACCAACCGTGGCACTGACCGTCGGCACCCGCAACGGCACCGCGCCTTGGCCGTCCAGCGAACCGACCGGGAAACGCTCCAGCGCCACGCCGACCGGCGTGGCCTGCGGGTCACCGCTGTCGAGTACCGAAATGCAGACCTTCGGGATGGCGCGGAAGGCCGCCGAGTCGCGGCCCTTCAGCCAGCGATCCAGCCAGGCCAGGATCGCCTCCTGCGCATTGACCGTGCCGCAGGCCCAGACCCCGCGTGTCTGCCCGGCCAGCGGGTTCTGGTGGCCATCCTCGTGCGTGATCACGCGCACCTCCGCACCGGCAGCCTCGAACCAGCTTGCATTGCGGTAGGCCTCGGTGGCGCTGAACAGCACATCGCGCTGCCCCTGCGTGAACAGCGCCGGCACCGGGCGCAGGCGCGACTGCGGCGCGCCGAAGCCCCAGGGCTGCCCGGCGAGCTCACGCGCCTGGAAATAATCCGGCGCGTGTGTCTGCACGAACTCGATCGCCTCTTCCTCGCTGACCGGGCGCGGCAGCGTGGTCGGGCGCTCCAGTGCGGCGGCCAGCTCCTCTCGCGTACGCACCAGGTTCGCGGTCGGCGCCAGCGGTCCGACCTGGTTGGCGAACGACTGCATCAGTGGCGTGGTGGTCACGCCCTGCCCCGGTACAAGCTGGTCGAGCTGGATGAACAGCGTCAGCAGCCGCGCCATGGTCTTCAGCACATCGCCCGGCAGCACGCTGTGCAGCAGGCTGTGCCAGGTACGGTCCGGCGCGATCACGTCGATGCGCGAATCCAGCGCAACAAGCTGCAGCTGGAAGCCGCCGCCGTAGCTGGCGCCGAGCGTGCCGACACGCAGGTCCTTCGCCACGCCGCTGCCCGGCTCGGTCTGCACGTGGATTTCCGCCGCGTGCTCCCAGGCCCAGTCGAGAATGGCACGCGCATCCTGCGTCTCCACCGCCGGGTCCATCAGGCGCGAATAGCCGCCGCCAAGGGGCGGGCGGTTATCGCCGTGGCCGCGCTGGTCGAACTTGATCGCGACATAGCCGCGCTCCAGCAGCGGCTGCATGTTGCCGTCGTCGATCAGCCCGCTGTTGACCGAGCCGCGGCTCTCACTGAAGCCATGGCCGTAGAGGATCAGCGGGAAGCGCTCGCCGGGACAGCGTCGCGGCAGGTGCACGGTCAGCGGGATGCGCGTGGTCGGCGTCGGATTGGCCGTGGCGTCGGTGTCGCTGGGCACGTCGACCTCGATGCTCGCCTCCATCGTGCCGGGGGGCGCCGGATTGTCGCAGCGCGTTCCCGGCGCAGCGTCGGGATCGGCAGCGCCGCTGACCGGAGACGAGGAGTGGCAGGCCGCCAGCAGCAGCGTGGCGAGAGGCAGCATCCGGTACCGCCACTTCGATGGGGTCATGATCTCGGCTTCCTGGTTTTGGACTTTCCTGCGGCGATCTCCTGCGCCAGCAGTTCACGCAGATGCTGGTGTGCCTTGTTCACCCGGGAGTAGTCGCCGGTGGTGAGCAGATCGATGATCAGGCCACGGCTGGTGGCGTTCACCAGTGTCGCCACCGATTCGGCGCGTGCCTTCGGCACACCTGCGGACAGCAGCGAGCGGATCATTGCCGGCAACCAGGCCTTGACCATGCCATCGAGAAAGTCGGCGTGCCGCTCAGGGCTCTTCGTCGCCACGGCGAAGATCTCGAGGTAGGCCCGCCAGAACGGCAGGCGCTCCGGCGCGGACATCTGCTTCCAGCCGGCGTCGAGCGCGGCCAGCGGATCGTCGCCTTCGTTGATCGCGCGCTGCCGCAGTTCCTGCAACTGGCGCCGGCGCATCTCCGCCAGCACGCGGGCGATCAATTCCTCCTTGCTCCCGAAATGGTGCAGCAAGGTGCGATGGCTGATGCCCAGGGCCTCGGCCATAGGCCGGATCGACAGGCCCGACAGGCCCTCGCGGAAGACATAGGCGACGGCCGCGTCCATCAACTCGCGGCGGCGCTCGTCGTGCCGGGTATAGCGGCCGTCGCGCACCGGCTCGACCGCGTCTCCGACTGATGAATCCATTCGGTTCATGTACCGTACGGTACATCAACATCACGGACCGCTCAAAAGGCCTACGCGCCTGTTGGTCCTTCGACGCATCGCGCTGCAGGACTGGACGACACGGATACCAGGGAGGATTCCTGCAAGGAACCACGGCCCGACAACCGTTCGTCGGGCCTGACAATCACCTGTCTAATTTCGTCACCCCCCGCACTGTCGCAAGGCGCGATCAAGGAAGCGGCGGACAGGGCAATCCAGCGGCATTTTCTGACACAAAAAGTCAGTTGCAGCGGCGCGCCGGAGGCGGCTAAATCCGCATCCAGACACAGGCTCCGGACGAGCAGAGAAGTAGCTCGCCGGACGGCCTGAGGGACCCCTTGAGGCGGGCTTCGGCCCGCCTTCCTTTTTTGCCCTGCCCACCGGGGGCAAAGCGATCCCGCTATTCTTGCGCCAACTCTTCTAGCGGAAGCACCTGACATGGATCTGGCAGCAGCCAAGCACGCCCTCGAAAACGGCATCAAGTTCGTCGCCAACTGCGGCCTCAAGGTCGTGGAATTGCGCCGCGGCTACGTCAAATGCGCCGTGCCCTTCGCCGGCAACGGCAACCACATCGGCACGATGTACGCCGGCGCGCTGTTCACCGTCGCCGAGATTCCCGGCGGCGCGCTGTTCCTGTCGTCCTTCGACATGACGCGCTATGCGCCGATCGTCAAGGAAATGAACCTGCGCTTCCTCAAGCCGGCGAAATCGGACGTGACGATCGAGGTCGCCCTCAGCGAGGAGCGCATCGCCGAGATCAGCGCCGAGGCCGACGCCAATGGCAAGGCCGAGTTCACGCTCGAAGGCGAGATCAAGAGCGCCGACGGCACCGTGGTGGCAGTCAGCCACGGCGTTTATCAGATTCGTTCGTTGAAGCGGCTGTAGCGGAAAAAATCAAGAAACCTCCCTCTCCCCGCGTGCGGGGAGAGGGAGAAATGGATCGCGTGCCGGCGAATTCCAAAAAAAGGGCGGCCTAAGCCGCCCCTCTTCCTGCACAACCGCTGCGCCCCTCTCAGTGTCCCGCGCGCTTCGCCGCCGCCTGCGAGAACATGTCCGGTGCCAGGCCGCCCTGGTTCAGCGTCCACCACTGCTTCGACTGGTTGACCAGGCGATCGGCGAAGTACGCGCCGACGGTGAGGTCGTGGTAGATCGAGACGCCGGCATGGAAGCCGCCGATCTCCGGCGCCCAGAAGTAGTTGACCGTGCTGGCGCGCCACAACTCGCCGCGGCCGTCGTAGTTGTCGACCCAGATCGCATGCCAGCTGTCCTCGTCGATGTAGAACTGGCGCTTGGCATAGCTGTGGCGGAAGCCCTGCTTCAGCGTCGCTTCCAGCACCCAGACGCGGTGCAGCTCGTAGCGCATGAAGTCCGGGTTGACCGAGTTCGCCGTCAGCAGCTTGTCGTAGCTGACCGCGGTGTCGTTGAGGCGGAAGCCGTTGTAGGGAACGTAGACCTCCTTCTTGCCGACCAGCTTCCAGTCATAGCGTTCCGGCGAGCCGTTGAACAGGCGATCGTCGTCCACCGTGCGGAAGCCGCCCGAGCCCTGCGGCGTGTCGTAGCCGAACTCCGGTGCCTGGCGCACGCGACGCGTGCCGGGGCTGTAGAAGTAGGTCTGGCGTTCGTCGTTGTGGTAGTCGTTCGGGCTCCAGCCGACGAACAGCTCGCCGGCGTTGCGCTCCGGCAGCAGGTTCATCACCTTGAAGTAGGAGTCGATCTGGTCCTGCGTCGTGCGCGACTGGTTGGGGTCGTTGCTCAGCGACAGGATCTTGTAGTCGACGCGACCCCAGGCCTTGCTGCCGTTGGGGTAGACCACCGCGCCGTCGGACACCACCAGCTCGGTCCAGGCGCGATGCGGCGTGACCATGCTCCAGTGCGCCTCGATGCCGCTCTTCGGGAACGGGAAGGACGGCGCACCGGTCGTGGCCTGAACGCCAAGACCGTCATGCACCACCTCGGCACCGGCGGCATTCTTCTTCACCGTCTCGCAGACCTTGGCCGAGTAGGCGAAGTCGCGATGGCTCGGATACACCGGGATGCGATAGGACTGCGGGTAGCGCCTGAACAGCTCCTTCTGTCCCTCGGTCAGCTTCGCGCCGTACTGCGCGGCGTTCTGCGCGGTGATGGTGAACAGCGGCTTCTCGTCGCCATAGGGGCCGGGGCTGTACTTGCCCGGGCCGTTGTAGCCCGGGTAGCTGTCGCTCCACTTGCCGGTGTATGCCGCGACCGAGCCGTCGGCATTGCCGGCGCGCTCGGCGCCCATGCAGTTGAGCTTGTCGCCGCCCAGCTGCGCCAGCTGCTCGGCGGTCGCCTTGGCGGCGGCCGGTTGCGCGGCGACCAGCGCCAGCGCGGAGGCTGCGAAAATGCGAGCCATCAGTTTGTTCATGTCGAATCTCCTCGCCATCAGAAGCTGTATTTCAGGTTGAGTGCCGCGTAGTCGCGGTCTGCATAAGGCCGGTCCTGCAAGTCGGGGGAGCCGAGGAAGGCGTTGTAGCTGAGGCCGACCTCCAGCTTCTGCAGGTAGGTGAACCGCGTGCCGATGCTGGCGCGCCGGTCGTCCTCGCCGTAGAGGCTGCCGAAGGCACCGGCCATCGCCGGGCGGCCCTCGGGCAGGTGCGCCCAGGTCACCGGCACCGCCAGGTCCCAGCCCTGCAACACGTTGCGGTAGTTGAGCGTCGCGATCAGCGAGTAGCCGTAGGCCTTCTTGTCGTTGGTCAGCTGCTCGCTGCCACCGACGGCATCGACATCCTCGACGTGGATGTAGCCCGCCTCGCCGACCCAGTCGATCTGCTGCGACAGGAAGTTCGGCGGCATCGTCCAGATCGCCGACACCAGGGCTTGGCTGAGCTTGCCGCGGCTCGCGGTCGGGCCGGCCGGGCCGTTGACCAGCATGTCCAGGCCGTCGCGGTAGCTGACTTCACCGGCGACGTTGACCGGGCCGGCACGCGTCGAGAAGCTCAGCGCCGCCATGTCGATGCCGTCGAAGTAGCGCAGCTGGTAGCTCACCGGCGCGAAGTTCGGCGCCGTGGTGATCGGATCCATCACGCCGGGCACGCCCGGGTGCAGCGTGGCGAAGCCGAAGTTCAGCTGCACCTGCGGGTTGGTGTTGTGGTAACGCAGCCAGTACAGGCCGACGGTGGTCGCGCCGGTCAGTTCGTACTTCGCGCCGAGGCCGTACTGGCCATGGTCGCTGGGTTCGATGTCCCTGCCGCGCGCGATGTTGACCGTCGGCGGCGCGCCCGGCACCGGACCGGCCGGCGGGAAGGCCAGCGGGTTGGCGAAGCCGTAGAGGAACTCCGCGCCGGGACCGATGCCGTCGAAGGTCGAGAAGTAGGCTCCCGCCGGCTCCAGCTCGGTCGGCTTGTACTGCAGCTTGTAGTAGCCCATCAGGCTCAGCTTGCTGCCGAGGTCGAGCTGCGCCGCGACCTGGTTGATCGGCAGCAGGATGTTCTTCACCTCCACGCCCGGCACGTTGGCCTTGGTAGCGTCCGCAGGGCCTTGAGCAGCGGCCACGCCGGAGAAGAACAGGCTCTCGCCCCAGGCCACCACCTGGCGACCGGCGCGCAGGTTGAGGTTGGCGCTGTTGCCCAGCGCCCAGTCGCCCCAGAGGTAGGCATCGAGCACGCGGGCACGGCCACCGTTGTAGCGGCGCGCCTCGTCGGTGAACTCGTCGTTGGCGCCGCTCTTGTTGATGGTGCCGGGCGAATCGTTGTCGTTGTCGCCGCGATAGACCTGGTCGTAGAACGCGTCACCGCGCAGCACCGCGCCGTAGTTGCCGCGTGAGACCAGGAACTCGCCGAGGATGCTGGCGCGGTTGTTGATCAGGCTGCCGCTGTCGAAATTGCGATCGCCATCGTCGGCGTTGGCGGTCGACGGCAACCCGGTGGCCGGGTCGATCGGCCCGTTGACCAGCGCGCTGGCCGGCCCCTCGGTACGCACTGCTGCCGCGTAACCGAGAATCAGGTTGTACTTGGCATCGATGCCGTTGCCCAGGTCGAGTGATCCGGCCCCGGCCGTTCCCTGCACGCCGGCCAGTGCCAGCGCCATGCTCCAGACTGTGCGACGTGCCGTGAACCGGCTGCCGCTCCCATGTTTGCTTCTCATCGTGGCTCCTCCTTGACGGATGAGCCACCCTATCGGGCGTCAGGCGCCCGCGCCTTCCACGATTGGTTTCATCAAAATGGACTAGATGCGGACCCTTTTATTTGGTTCCTCTCCGATCTTCGAGGATTCAACGCGGCGGCTTAATTCCCTTCTCCCTCTCCCCGCAGGCGGGGAGAGGGTTGGGGCTGACGTTTCCCCGGTTTTGATTTCCTGATTTCTTTGGACATCAGGCTGTTGCAGGCATAGGGTGCGGAAAAACAGCGCGTGCATGGCCGGTTTTTTCTGTGCTTGGGCGGCCACCCGAGCACAGACCAGCCATGCA
>DATILC010000137.1:0-8771 GCA_035476855.1 Solimonas sp.
GCGGTACGGCGCTGCCGCCGTCCTGCATGCGGATCAGGAACTCGGCCTTGGCCAGGCGCGGCGTGGCGCCGCGGATGTCCATGATCGGCTGCGGGTAGAGGCGCAGGCGGCCATTGGCCTGCAGTTCGCGGAAAGCGGCGACGCGCGAGGCGTGCACCGGTTCGGCGGCACCCTCGTCGAACAGTACCGCCGGAGTGGAGATCTGGTTGACACCGCGCTGCTTGGCGCGCTGGCAGGCTTCCGCGGCCTCGGCCAGCAGGCGTGGCCAGTCGGCGCCGGGCCGGGCCAACTGCAGGCCGATGGCCACCGCGGCATGGCTCTTGCCCATCGGCGAGGCGTAGCTCAGGTCCACCAGGCGCTGGCGCAACGCTGCGGCCTCGTCGGCTGCGGCCTGGGCATGGTCGATTGGCTTGATGCCGACGAACTCGTTGCTGCGCACGTGCTCGGCGATGCCGTCGGGGCCGGCCCAGGCCCGCATCTGCTGCAGCACGCGGCGCAGCAGCTGGTCGCCGCAATCGGGGCCCGACAGGCGGTTGATGGAGCGCATGTGACGCAGGTCGACGTGCACCAGCACCGCCGCGGACGTAGCTTGCCAGCAGGCAAGCCGGGCCAGCAGGCCGGCGTGGCGGGGGCTCATCGGTGAGTCGACATGGCGGGTCATCAGAACCGGTAGCGGCCGCAGGCGCCGGAGCTTGAGCGCCGCATGTAAAATGGTGCATGGCCAGCAAGCAACGTCTCTACCGCGTCCAGTTCAGCAACCACGGGCAGGTCTACGAGCTCTACGCCCGCGAAGTCAGCCACGGCGCGATGCCGGGCTTCCTCGAGGTGGGCAAGCTGGTATTCGGCGAGCGCAGCAGCATCGTCGTCGATCCCGGCGAGGAAAAGCTCAAGAACGAGTTCGAGAACGTCGAGCGCTTCTACGTGCCGGTGCACGCCGTGATCCGCGTCGACGAGGTCAACAAGCAGGGTACGGCGCGCGTGCTCGGCGGCGAGACCGGCGCCAAGATCATGGCTTTCCCGCCGAATTTCGACGGCGGCAGCCGCAAGTGATGCGGTTTGCCTCTTTAGGCTCCGGCTCCAAGGGCAACGCCACCCTGATCGAATGCGACGGCACGCGGGTCATGGTCGATTGCGGCTTCAACACCCGCGAGGCCGAAAGCCGGTTGCAGCGTCTGGGTATCGACCCGGCCTCGCTGGATGCGATCCTGGTCACCCACGAGCACAGTGACCACCTCGGCGGGGTCGCCCGCTATGCGCGCCGGCATGGCACGCCGGTCTGGATCACCCACGGTACCTTCGCCGCCTGGGCCGATCCGCAGGTGCCGCAGCTGCAGCGCTTCAGCCCGCATGACAGCTTTCGCATCGGCGCGCTGGAGATCCAGCCCTTCCCGGTGCCGCATGACGCCCGTGAGCCCTGCCAGTACGTCATCGGCGACGGCCAGCGGCGGCTGGGCATCCTGTCCGATGCCGGCCATGTCACGCCCTACATGCGCGCAATGCTGGCCGACTGCGATGCGCTGATGCTGGAGAGCAACCACGACCCGCAGATGCTGGCCGACGGGCCGTATCCGTCGGTGCTGAAGCGGCGCGTCGGCGGCGGGCTGGGGCACCTGTCCAATGCGCAGAGCGCGGCCCTGCTGGCCTCGGTCGACGCCACCCGCCTGCAGCACCTGGTGCTGACCCACCTGTCCGAGGTCAACAACAGCCCGGAACTGGCCCGCAGCACCGCGGTGGCGGCGCTGGGTTTCGATGCCGGCTGGATCGTCTGCGCCGGCCAGGACGAGGGGCTGGACTGGCGCGAACTGGCCTGATTCCCCGGGCCAGGGAAACGGCCGGCCAAAAATGCGAAAATGCCGCCCGCCCGATCATTGCCCGCCCCAGCGGCGACCCTTGCGAGCCCCTGCATGTCCCTGATTGTCCTCCCCGGCGCCGCCAGCCTGTCGGCCTTTCGCCTGGAACGCCTGCTCGGCGCCCTGCGCCCCCATGCGCCCGGCCTGAGCAGCCTGCGGGTACTCGACCTGTTCCTGGTCGATGCCGACGGCAGCGTGACCCGCGAGCAGCTGCGTCGCCTGCTGGGCGAGGGGCCGGAGTCGCTGCCGCAGGCCCAGGGGCGGGTCTACGTGGTGCCGCGCGTCGGCACCACCTCGCCCTGGTCGAGCAAGGCCAGCGACATCGCCCGGGTCTGCGGACTGGCCGGGGTGCGCCGGGTCGAGCACGGCCGGGTCTACCTGCTGGAGGGCGTGGCGACCCTGCCTGAAGCGGCATTCGCCGATCTGCATGACCCGATGATGGAATCGGTGCTGGTCGAGGAGGGCGCGCTGCAGCACGTCTTCGGCGAGCAGCCGCGGCGCTCGCTGCGCACGGTCGACGTGCTGGGCGGCGGCAAGGCGGTGCTGGCCCAGGCCAATGTCGACTGGGGCCTGGCACTGTCGGCAGAGGAGATCGACTACCTCGCCGCGCATTACCAGCAGGCCGGCAAGAACCCGACCGACGCCGAGCTGATGATGTTCGCGCAGGTCAACAGCGAGCACTGCCGCCACAAGATCTTCAACGCCGAGTTCACCATCGACGGCGAGACCGAGGAACTGTCGCCGTTCCAGATGATCCGCCTGAGCCACAAGGCGGCGCCGGAGGGTGTGCTGTCGGCGTACAAGGACAATTCCGCGGTGGTGCAGGGGCCGGAGGCGATGCGCTTCTTCCCCGAGCAGGACCACGTCTGGCGCGAGCATGCCGAGCCGGTGCACATCCTGATGAAGGTGGAGACGCACAACCACCCGACCGGCATCTCGCCACACCCGGGCGCCGCCACCGGCGCCGGCGGCGAAATCCGCGACGAGGCCGCCACCGGCCTCGGCGGCAAGCCCAAGGCCGGCCTCTGCGGCTTCACCGTCGCCAACCTGAAGATTCCCGGCTTCGAGCAACCCTGGGAGGCCGACCTCGGCCGCCCGCCGCGCATGGCCAGCGCGCTGCAGATCATGCTCGACGGCCCGATCGGCGCCGCCGCCTACAACAACGAATTCGGCCGCCCCAATCTCAACGGCTATTTCCGCAGCTTCGAGATGCGCACGCCGGACCGGCGCAACCGCGGCTACCACAAGCCGATCATGATCGCCGGCGGCTACGGCAGCGTCCGCGACGGCCATGTCGAGAAGCGGGTGGTGGTCGCGGGTGCCAGCCTGGTCGTGCTGGGCGGGCCGGCGATGCTGATCGGCCTGGGCGGCGCTGCAGGATCGTCGATGGCCACCGGCGCCTCCAGCGCCGAGCTGGATTTCGCCTCGGTGCAGCGCGCCAATCCGGAACTGGAGCGTCGCTGCCAGGAAGTGGTTGATGCCTGCTGGGCGATGGGCGCGGCCAATCCGATCCTGTCGATCCACGACGTCGGCGCCGGCGGCATTTCCAATGCGCTGCCGGAACTGGTGCATGCCGATGATCGCGGCGGCCGTTTCCGCCTGCGCGATGTGCTCAGCGCCGACCCGGCACTGTCGCCGATGGAAATCTGGTGCAACGAATCGCAGGAGCGCTACGTGCTGGCGATCGCGCCCGCTTCGGTGGCGCTGTTCGAACAGTTCTGCAAGCGCGAGCGCTGCCCCTTCGCCGTGGTCGGCACCGCCACCGCCGAGCAGCAGCTGGTGGTCGAGGACGCGCTGGACGGCAGCCATGCGGTCGACCTGCCGATGCCGGTGCTGCTGGGCAAGCCGCCGCGCATGCAGCGCAGCAGCCAGCGCCAGGCGCCGGAGCTGGAGCCGCTGAAGATCAAGGACTTTAACTTCCGCGAGGCCGCCGAGCGCCTGCTGCGCCTGCCGGCGATCGCCTCGAAGAACTTCCTCATCACCATCGGCGACCGCACTGTCGGCGGCCTCACCGTGCGCGACCAGATGGTCGGCCCCTGGCAGGTGCCGGTGGCGGACTGCGCGGTCACCGCGACCGGTTTCGAGGCAACCACCGGCGAGGCGATGAGCATGGGCGAGCGCCCGATCATCGCGCTGCTCGATGCCCCGGCCTCCGGCCGCATGGCAGTGGGCGAGGCGATCACCAACATCGCCGCCGCCAACATCGCGCAGCTGCGCGACGTGCGCCTGTCGGCCAACTGGATGGCCGCCTGCGGCCAGGGTGATGAGGACGCTCGCCTCTACGACACGGTACGTGCCGTGGGTGAACAACTCTGTCCGCAGCTGGGCCTGGCGATTCCGGTCGGCAAGGATTCTCTGTCGATGAAGAGCGTCTGGCAGCAGGACGGCCAGAGCCGCACCCAGACCGCGCCGCTGTCGGTGGTGATCTCGGCCTTCGCGCCGGTGGCCGACGTGGGTCGCACGCTGACGCCGCAGCTGAAGGCCGATGCCAACACGCGCCTGCTGCTGATCGACCTCGGCAACGGCCAGAACCGCCTCGGCGGCTCGGCGCTGGCGCAGGTCTGGAACCAGCTCGGCGATCGCGCGCCGGACCTCGACGAGCCGCAGTTGCTGCAGACTGCTTTCGAACTGGTGCAGACACTGAACCAGGAAGGCCGCCTGCTGGCCTACCACGATCGCTCCGACGGCGGCCTGTTCGTGACGCTGGCGGAAATGGCCTTCGCCGGCCACTGCGGCCTCGACATCGCGCTCGACGGCGTCGGCGAGGATCCGGTGGCGGCATTGTTCAACGAAGAGCTGGGCATGGTGCTGCAGGTCTCCGCCGCCGATGCGATGGAAGTCGCGGTGCGTGCCAAGGGCGCCGGCCTGCCGGTGCACGAGCTGGGCGCGCCGGCCGCGGATGACACGCTGCGCTTCCGCTTCGGTCGCGACACCCTGCTGGCCGAATCGCGCGAGCGCCTGCACAAGCTCTGGGCCGAGACCAGCTACCGCATGGCGGCGCTGCGCGACAACCCGGATTGCGCGCGCGAGGAATTCGACGGCGTCGGCGCCAAGGACGACCCGGGCCTGGGCATGAAGCTGAGCTTCAAGCCGGCGTTGATCTCATCGGTGCAACTCGGCCGCCGGCCCAAGGTGGCGGTGCTGCGTGAGCAGGGCGTCAACGGTCACGCCGAAATGGCCTGGGCCTTCCACGCCGCCGGCTTCGAGTCGGTGGACGTGCACATGAGCGACGTGCTCGAAGGCCGCGTCAAGCTGGCGGACTTCGCCGGCCTGGTCGCCTGCGGCGGCTTCTCCTATGGCGACGTGCTCGGCGCCGGCCAGGGCTGGGCCAAGACCATCCTGTTCAACGAACGTGCGCGTGCCGAGTTCCAGGGTTTCCTGGCCAACCCCGAACGCTTCGCGCTGGGTGTCTGCAACGGCTGCCAGATGTTCGCGGCGCTGAAGGACATCGTGCCGGGCGCGGAGCACTGGCCGGCGTTCCGTCGCAACCGCAGCGAGCAGTTCGAGGCGCGCTGGTCGATGGTGGAGATCACCGAGTCGAAGTCGCTGCTGTTCGCCGGCATGGCCGGCTCGCGCCTGCCGATCGCGGTGGCGCATGGCGAGGGCCGTGCCGAGTTCGCGCGCGAGGCTGACCTGGGATCGCTGCAATCGGCGGGGCAGTCGGCGATGCGTTACATCGACAACCAGGGTCGCGTCGCCACGCGTTATCCGCAGAACCCCAACGGCTCGCCGCAGGGACTGGCCTCGGTCTGCAACGCCGATGGTCGCGTGACCATCATGATGCCGCACCCGGAGCGCACGGTCGCCGGCGTGGCCGGTTCCTGGTGGCCGCAGCAGTGGAACGGACACACGCCCTGGCTGCAGCTGTTCCGCAACGCGCGGCGCTTCTGCCGCTAAAAAAAAGCGTTAGCCACGGATTGACACGGAGCACACGGATTTCTTGCCGTGTCTCTCCGTGTCCTGCCGTGGCGAATGAGCTTTTGCCGGTGAGGTTCGCCTAGGGCCTGTTACCGCTACCGCGATCGCAGCGACCGCGGTAGCGGTAACAGGCCCTAGCGGCTGTCCGGGCCGGGCGAGCTGCGCGGCAGGTACACGAGCATGTCCGTGCCCACGCCTGGCCTGGACTCCGCGCGGATTCCGCCACCGTGCAGCCGCGCCACGCGCTGGCAGATCGCCAGGCCTATACCGCTGCCAGGAATTTCATCGCGGGTGTGCAGGCGGTGGAACGGTTCGAAGATGCGTTCCAGGTGCTCGGCGGCGATGCCGATGCCGCGGTCGCTGATTCGCAGCTGCCAGCCGCCAACGGCCGCGACGGCCATGATCCGGACCTGCGGCTGCGGGCCGGGCTGGAACTTGATCGCATTCTCGATCAGGTTGCGCAGCATCTGCTCCAGCAGCACGGTATTGCCCGGCACCGTCGGCAGATCGCCGCAATCGAGCTGGACCTTGCGCTCGTCGATCAGGCCCTTCAGCTGCTCGGCGACACGGCGCACGACCTGGTTGAGATTGACGCTGCCGAGCTGGATCTCGCCGCGACCGATGCGCGCCAGCGACAGCAGGTCCTCGACCAGGTTCTGCAGGTTGCGGGTGCTGTCGACGACCAGATCCATCAATTCGTGTTCTTCCCGGCTCAGCCGGTCGGCGAGCCGGCGCTCCAGCAGTTGCACCAGGCGCACGATGTTGTGCAGCGGGGTCTTCATGTCGTGCGACGCGACATAGGTGAAGCGTTCCAGTTCGCTGGCGTGCTGGGTCAGCGCCTCGCTGCGCAGCTCCAGCTGGCGCAGCAACTGGTAGTTGCGCAGCGCACCGGTCACCAGCACATGCAGTCGCTCGAAGGTCAGCTCGGTCTTCGTACGGTAGTCGTCGATCTGGTAGCGCACGACGACGTCCAGTGGCGGTGCCTGGCCCGGCTGGCCGGTGCGCAGCACGATGCGAACCGCGTTGTTGCGCAGCTTCTCGCGGACATGGCGCACCAGCTCCAGGCCGGCGTGATCGGTCTCCATCACCACATCGAGCAGGATCAGTGCGATGTCCGGCTGCGTGGCCAGCAGCTGGCGCGCCTGGGCTGCCGATTCGGCATTGATGATCCGCAGCGGCCGGCCCTCGAAATGGAAGTCACGCAGGCCCAGATGGGTGACGGCGTGTACCTCCGGATCGTCGTCGACGACCAGGATCAGCCAGGGTGGCGCCATCGCCGCTGCCGGCTGCTGCGGGTCCGGGCGCAGGTCGAGAATCATTTCCGTACCCCGGCAGTGGCCAGCAACTGCACGTTGTCGCGCGCGATCGCGACATTGCGGAAGAACATCTGCAGCAGGTTGCGGTCCGGCTGTGGCATCGGCTGGCCGACACTGACATAGAACACCAGGTCGCTGCCGTGCTGGCCATGCTGCACGCCGACGAAATGGTCCGCGCCGAAGTCGTTGTCGGCACCCGCGATCGCCGCGTCGATGCGGCCGAGCACGGGCAGCGGCAGGGTCGCGCGCGCCTCGCTGCCGACCAGTGAACTGAAGGCGCCGGTGCCGGCGACGATGCGCAGGTCGCCGTTGCCGCCGTCGGTGGCCAGGCCCGAGGCCTGCAGCATCACCGCGTCGGCCTCGAACAGCAGCAGCGAGATCAGCTGATCGAGCACGCCCTGGGCGAAGCGGTCGATCGAATGCAGCTCGAAGATCCGCGCCGAGGCATCGATCACCTTTTCCAGGCCGCGGCGGTTGGCGTCGAGCATCATCAGGTCGCGATAGGTGGCGAGGCTGGTGTAGATCGTGGTGTAGAGGCGCTGGCGCGTCAGCTCGGTCTTGTGCTTGTAGTCGTTGATGTCGTAGTGCGTGATCACGTCCAGTTCCGGCGCCTGCCCCGGCTGGCCGGTGCGCAATACGATGCGCACGAAGCGGTTTTTCAGCACTTCGCGCACGTAGCTGACCACCTCGAGTCCGGAGTCGTCGGTTTCCATCACCACGTCGAGCAGCAGCACCGCGATACCGGGCTCGCGGGCCAGGATGCTGCGGGCCTCGGCACCGGAGTGGGCGTGCAGGAAGCGCAGGCCGCGATCGGCGAAGCGGAAGCCGTCCAGCGCCAGGCTGGTGACGCTGTGCACCTCCGGGTCGTCGTCGACGACCAGGATGGTCCAGTGCGACGCCGTAGTCTGCGCCGGCTGCGGCGCCTCCTCGCGCAGGCCAAGCAGATCGTTCATGTGGGTGCCTCCGGAACCGTGAGCGGAAACTGCAGCAGGAAGCGGGCCCCGCGGCCCGGCTCGCTGCTGGCACGGATGTTTCCGCGCAGCATCTGTGCAGCAAGGTTGTAGACGATGTGCAGGCCCAGCCCGCTGCCGCCGGCGCCGCGCTTGGTCGTGAAGAAGGGATCGAAGATGCGGTGCAGATCGGTCGCCGGAATGCCGACGCCGTTGTCGCTGAACTGCAGTTGCACCCAGTCCGCCTCGACCTGCGCCTCGATGCGCAGCGTGCCGGCCCGGCCATCGGGAAAGGCGTGCATCAGCGCGTTGCCGACCAGGTTGGTGATGATCTGCGCCAGTGCGCCCGGATAGCTGTCGACGACGATATGGGGTGGGCAGTCGACCTCGATGTGATGCGGTGTCTTCTTCAGCCGTGGCGCCAGGCTCAGCAGGATTTCATCGATGTAGGCCTTCAGCCCGAAGCGCCGGCGTTCGTCGCTGGACTGGTCCACTGCCACCTGCTTGAAGCTCTGGATCAGGTCGGCAGCACGCTGCAGGTTGCGCAGGATGATGTCGCTGGCCTCCATCGCGGTGTCGATATAGCGGTCGAGATCGGGGCGCGTGAGCACGCCGCTGGCGTAGGCGCCGCGCGTCTGCTCGGTGCGCATCTTCAGCGTCGATGCCGCGGTGACGCCGATGCCGACCGGCGTGTTGATCTCGTGCGCCACGCCTGCGACCAATGCGCCGAGCGAGGC
>DATILC010000138.1:0-7536 GCA_035476855.1 Solimonas sp.
CCGGCCAGGCCCATCAGGGTCTCGGGCTTGCCGCCCAGGGCCTTGCCCAGACGCATGATCTCGGTCAGCCCGCGGGTGATCATGCCGGCGCGGGTGTTGGCGCCCAGGCTGAGGCCATCGGCGATGCCGACGCCGATCGCCATCACGTTCTTCGCCGCGCCACCAATTTCGACGCCGGCGAGGTCCTCGGAGGAATAGGCACGGAAGCCGTCGCCATGCAGGCGTGCCACCATGCGCTGGGTGAAAGCCTCGTCCTGCGAGGCGATGGTCACCGCCGTCGGCAGGCCGATGCCCAGTTCCTTGGCGAAGGTCGGACCGGAGATCACCGCCAGCGGATAGCTGGCGCCGACCACGTCGAGGATCACTTCATGCACCAGCCGGCCGGTCATCGGCTCCAGGCCCTTGCAGGCGCAGGCAATGCCCTGCCCCGGCTTGAGCAGCGGCTTGATCGCATCGAGGGTTTGCCGCAGCGCATGGCTGGGCGTGGAGATCAGCACCTCGGCCGAGCCCTGCACCGCCGCCGCCAAGTCGGCCGTGGCGGTCAGCCGCGCCGGGAACTGGCAGTCCGGCAGGTACTGCGCGTTCTCGCGCGCCTGCTCCATCGCCGCCATCTTGGCGGCGTCGCGCCCCCAGAGGAAGGTGTCGGAGCCACGCCGAGCCAAGTGCACGGCCAGCGCGGTGCCGAAGGATCCGGCACCGAGCACGGCGATGCTGCCGTCAATGGGTTGCGGCTGCTGCTCCATGCGCCTCGGCCGGTTGCTGGCGGTTCTTCTGCTGGTGCTCGACGTAGAGCCCCTCGAAGTTGATCGGTTGCAGCAGCAGCTGCGGGAAGCCGCCACGCTGCACCAGGTCGGCGATCGCGTCGCGCGCGAACGGGAACACCTGGCCCGGGCAGTAGGCGCCCAGCACGGCGTGCTTCTCGGCCGCGCTGTCGAAGCCGCGCACCAGGAAGATGCCGGCCTGGTGGACCTCGGCAAGGAAGGCGACGTCGTCGCCGAGCTTGGCGGTCACGGTCACCGACAGCATCACCTGGTAGTGATCCTGCGGCAGGTTCTTGACCTCGGTGTTGACCTGCACGTCCAGTTGCGGCTGCCACTGGCGGGTGAAGACCTCCGGCGCCTGCGGCACCTCCAGCGAGGCGTCCTTCAGGTAAATCTTCTGCAGCAACACCTGTCGCGCGGCGGGCGCGGCAGCCGCGGCAGGGTTCGGGTTGGTTTCGGTCATTTTTTGGGGTCGTTGAGCAGCGGGTCGAGTTTGCCCGCGTGTTCCAGTGCGGACAAGTCGTCGAAGCCGCCGACGTGGGTTTCGCCGACGAAGATCTGCGGCACGGTGCGGCGTCCGGTGACGCGGGTCATTTCCTCGCGGATGCCGGGATTCTCGTCGACGCGGATTTCCTCGTAGGAAACGCCCTTCGAGCTCAGCAGTCGCTTGGCCATGACGCAGAAGGGGCAGATCCGTGTGGTGTACATCCGCACCGGCTTCATCGCATCAACTCACTTGGCGGTGACCGGCAGGCTGTTCATCAGCCAGGAGTTGATGCCGCCGCGCAGCGGGTAGACCTCGGCGTAGCCCTGCTGGCGCAGCTTGTCGGCGACCGTCGAGCCCATGCCGCCGAGCGCGCAGTACACCAGCACCGGACGGCTCTTGTCCTTGAACTGGCCGAGGTACTCGTCGAGCTTGGCGAAGGGCGCGTTGACCGCGTTGAGCAGGTGGCCACGCTTGAAGTCGGCGACGGTGCGGACGTCGACGATCACCGGGTCGCGGTCGTTGATGAAGCGCACGGCTTCCAGCGCCGTCAGGCGCTTGCCGCCGGCGAGGTTGCCATGCACCTCGTTGGCGATGAGCAGGGCAACGACCACGCCAAGGGCGATGAACAAACCGAGGTGGCTTTGTACGAAGGTAAGCAGCTGATCCATTACTTTGAGGCCTTTGAAAGCCCTATCATTATCGCATGATCCGTACCACTCTCGCGCTTGCTCTCCTGCTGCCGGCGGCTGTCGCCTGGGCGAACCCCGGAGAACCCGAAGACGCCGGCAACGAGCAGCGCCTGGCCGAGGTCCGCGAGCGCATCGAGGAACTGCAGCGCGACATCGAAAGCAAGAAATCGCGCGAGAACGCCCTCAACCGCGATGTCGAGTCGGCCGAGAAGAAGATCAGCGCCGTGCAGGCCGAGATCTCGACCCTCAAGCGTCGCGAGCAGGTCCAGCTGGCACGCGTGCGCCGCGCCCAGGCCACCCTCGACGACGCCGACCGCCAGCTCGACGGCCAGCGCCAAGCCCTGGCGGCGCAGGTCCGGGCCGCCTTCGTCATCGGGCAGAACGCAGGCGCCCGCCTGGTACTGAACCTCAGCGACGTACAGAAGGTCGATCGCATGATCACCTACTACGACTACATCGCCCGCGCCCGCACCCGTCACATGCAGGGCATGCTGGCCCAGGTCGACCGCCTGCGCGCCCTGCGCGACAAGGCCGACGAGGAGGCCGAGGCACTGACCGCGTTGCGCGGCGAGCAGCAGCAGGCGCTGGCGCGGCTGCAGGGACTGCGCGGCGAGCGCAACAGCCAGTTGTCGCAGCTCAAGCTCAGGCTCGGCGACGAGGAGTCACAGCTGTCGCAGCTGCGCGAGACCGAGCGCGAGGTGGCGCGCCTGCTGCAGTCGATCCAGAAGGCCCTGCGCGAAATGCCGGTGGAGCGGCCGGCGCCGCAGCCCGACGAGCCGACCCCGGCACCCGAGCCGGGCGAACCCGCCCGCTTCAGCAGCCGGCCCTTCCCCAGCCAGAAGGGCAAGCTGGCCTGGCCGTTGCGCGGGCCGGTACTGGCGGCCTTCGGCCAGCCCAAGGCCGGCGGCAGGCTCAACTGGAACGGCCAGTGGATCGGCGCCGAGGCCGGCGCACCGGTGCATGCGGTTGCAACCGGCCGCGTGGTCTATACCGGCTGGATGCATCGCTATGGCCTGATCGTGATCCTCGAACACGAGGGCGGCTATTTCACGCTCTACGGCCACAACCAGAGCATCGCCCATGCCGCCGGCGACATGGTCAAGTCCGGCGATGTCATCGCCGCCGCCGGCAACACCGGTGGCCACGACGAAACCGGCGTCTATTTCGAGGTTCGGCGCGGCACCCAATCGCTCGATCCGCGTGCCTGGCTGGGGCGCTGAAATGTGCGTACCGCCGAGCCACCAATGCCTGTGCTACTCTCGTTTACACGCTTGAATCCCCCACTCAAAACCATGCTCAAGACCTACCGCACCCCGATCGTGCTGGCGGCCGGTATCGCCATTGGCACCGCCATCACGCTGACCCAGGGCGTGCTCGCCGACAAGGCCTCGGCCAAGCCGGAAACGCTGCCGTTCCGTGACCTGCAAACCTTCGTCGAGATCCTCAACCGGGTGAAGTCCGACTACGTCGAACCGGTGGAAGACAAGGCCCTGCTCGAGAACGCCGTGCGCGGCATGCTGTCAGGCCTGGATCCGCACTCGGCGTACCTCGACGAGAAGGAATTCAAGGACATCAACATCAGCACCACCGGCAAGTTCGGGGGCCTCGGCATCGAGGTGCAGATGCAGAACGGCTTCGTCCGCGTGGTTTCGCCGATCGACGACACGCCGGCGGCCAAGGCCGGCATCCAGCCGGGCGACCTGATCATCAAGATCGACGACGTCTCGGTGAAGGGCCTGAGCCTGGCCGAGGCGGTCGACAAGATGCGCGGCGAACCCGGCACCAAGGTGACGCTGACCATCGGTCGCGAAGGCGCCAACGCGCCGATCATCACCGAACTGACCCGCGCCGTGATCAACGTCGCCAGCGTCAAGAGCAAGACGCTGGAGCCGGGCATGGGCTACCTGCGCATCAGCAGCTTCACCACCGAGACCGGCGGCGCCCTGGAAAGGGAAATCGCCAAGCTCAAGAAGGACGCCGGCGGCGAACTCAAGGGCCTGGTGCTGGACCTGCGCAACAACCCGGGCGGCGTGCTCGATGCCGCGGTCAAGGTCAGCGACGCCTTCCTCGAGAAGGGCCCGGTGGTCAGCATCAAGGGCCGCGAGCTGAGCAGCGCGCGCGAGTTCGACGCCAAGGCCGGCGACCTGCTCGACGGCGCGCCGATCGTGGTGATGATCAACGGCGGCTCGGCCTCCGCCTCCGAGATCGTCGCCGGCGCGCTGCAGGACCAGAAGCGCGCGGTGGTGGTCGGCTCCAAGAGCTTCGGCAAGGGCTCGGTGCAGACCATCATGCCGCTGCAGAACGATGCCGCGATCAAGCTGACCACGGCGCGCTACTACACGCCCAACGGCCGCTCGATCCAGGGCGAAGGCATCCAGCCGGACATCGTCATCCGCCAGCTCAAGGTCGCCAAGGACGAGCAGCAGGCCGGCTTCGAGGGCATCGAGGAGGCCGATCTCAAGGGCAGCCTGGTCAACGAGAAGGCCAAGAAGAAGGATCTGGAAGCCAAGGCCAAGGAGCGGGAAGCCAAGGCCAAGGAAGCCAAGGACGCCGAGGCACTGGCGGAGTCGGACTACGCCCTTTACGAGTCACTGAACCTGCTCAAGGGCCTGGTCATCACCCAAGGCCGTTGATGCGGCGCATCGCCGCCGGGCTGCTGCTGTGCTGGCCGCTGCTGGCGGCAGCGCAGCAGCCGTCCACCGTCATCAGCATCGTCATCGACGACCTCGGCGACCGCTGGCAGGAGAGCCGACAGGCCGCCGAGCTGCCGGGCGCCGTGGCCTGCGCGATCCTGCCGGAATCGCCGCATGGCGCCCAGGTGGCGCAGCTGGCGCAGGCCCGCGGCAAGGAAGTGATGCTGCACCTGCCGCTGCAGCCCGGGCAGGGTCGCGGCCATCCGCTGACGATCCTCGACAGTGCCAGCCCCGAGCAGCGTGACGCGCTGCTGCAACGGGCGCTGGCCGCGGTCCCGCAGGCCGTCGGCGTCAACAACCACCAGGGCAGCCGCCTGACCAGTGCGGCGGAACCGATGCGCTGGCTGATGCGGGCCCTGCGCCAGCATGGCGGGCTCTACTTCGTCGACAGCCGCACCAGCGCGGCGACACAGGCCGAGGCCGAGGCCTGGCAGCAGGATCTGCCGACCACGCGGCGCCAGGTATTCCTCGACAACAGCCGCGGCGCTGCGGCGGTGCGCAAGGAATGGCAGCGCCTGCTGCAGCTGGCACGCAGGAATGGCAGCGCCCTGGCCATCGGCCATCCCTATCCGGAAACGCTGGCCCTGCTGCAGGCCGAGATTCCGCGGCTGCAGGCCCAGGGCATCCGCCTGGTGGCGCCTTCGGCGCTGATCCGGCGGCAGGGCACTTCACGGCAGCAGCGGGTGGCCGCACTGCCGCTGCGCTTCAGCGAGCAGTTGCCGGCCGTCCCGGCAGAGCCGGCAGAGCCGGCAGCCAAAGTACCCGCGGTCGCCGACCAATCGCCCCTGCCGGAAGACCTGGGCGCCGCTACCGCGGCGCAGCCGCAGTTCAACTAGCCCGCATTTCTCACAGGGTCGCCGGAGAATCCCGCTTCCCGATCGAAGAGAAAGGAGTCTCTGGTGGGCCGGCGTGCGAACAGCCCGTCGGATGGATTCTCCGGCTGAATCGGCGCTGGCTGGTTCGGACCGCGCTGAACTGGAGCTTCGGTCGCCCAATAGCTACGGCTATTGCGCGCCCTCCAGCCCGGCGTCCAGCACGCTCCGCCCTGCGCCATCACTCGATCCCCCCGTGAGAAATGCGGGCTAGCGGCTGCTGCCACGCAGGGCGCCGAGGCCCAGCAGGGCTGACAGCGCAGCCAGTCCCCAGGCCAGCGCCGGCGCATCGCCCAGTCGCAGCGCCGTGTCGGGCGCCAGCACGTAGACCACTGCCGCGGCGATGATGCAGCCGGCGGCCGCAACCATGTGCTGCGTACGCCGCCCCGAGGCGTGGATCTCCGCGCGCAGCGCCTGCAGCTCGCGCCGACCGGGGCCACCGAGGCCTTCGCCCTTCTGCAGCTGCCGCAGCGCATGGTGCGCCAGCTCGGGCAGCGATTCGGTCAGCGCGGGAATCTCGCGGCGCATGCGTTCCAGCGTCGCGCGGGGGCTGAGGCGGTTGCGCATCCAGTCCTCCATGATCGGCTTGGCGGTCTTCCACAGGTCCAGCTCGGGATTGAGCTGACGGCCCAGGCCCTCGACCTGCAGCAGCGTCTTCTGCAGCAGCACCAGCTGCGGCTGCACCTGGTAGTTGAAGCGCCGCGCCACCTGGAACAGGCGCATCAGGAAGAAGCCGAAGGAGATGTCCTTGATCGGCCGCATGAAGATCGGCTCGCAGATCGTGCGGATCGCGGCCTCGAATTCCTCGACGCGGGTCTCCGCCGGAATCCACTCGCTCTCGACATGCAGCTCGGCGACGCGACGGTAGTCGCGATTGAAGAAGGCGTAGAAATTCTCGGCAAGGTAGCGCTGGTCGGCCGGCGTCAGCGTGCCGACGATGCCGAAGTCCACCGCCAGGTAGCTCGGCTTCTTCGGATTGCTGGCATCGACGAAGATGTTGCCGGGGTGCATGTCAGCGTGGAAGAAGTTGTCGCGGAAGGTCTGCTTGAAGAAGATCTCCACGCCGCGCTCGGACAGCACCTCGAAGTCCACGCCCATGGCGCGCAGCCGGTCCATCTCGCGGATCGAGATGCCGTGGATGCGCTCCATCACCAGCACGTTCTGTCGCGTGAAATCCCAGAACACCAGCGGGTGGTAGATCAGCTCCGAACCCAGCCAGTTGCGACGCAGCAGCGCACAGGAGGCGCCTTCGCGCATCATGTCGAGTTCGTCGTACAGCACCTTCTCGTACTCGGCGACGACCTCGCGCGGCCGCAGCCGGCGCGCCAGTGGCGAGAAGCGCTCGGCCAGCGCGGCCAGCGTGTGCAGCAGCTGCACGTCGCTGTCGATCTTTTCGCGGATGCCGGGCCGGATCACCTTGACCACGACCTGCAGGCCGGGCTCTTTCGGCGCCGCCGGATGCAGGCGCGCAGCATGCACCTGCGCCACCGAGGCCGAGGCCATCGGCACCACCTCGAACTCAGCGAACAGCTCCGACACCGGCTTGCCGAGTTCGCGTTCGATGATCTCGCGGGCCTGTTCGCCGGGGAACGGCGGCACGCGGTCCTGCAGCTTCGCCAGCTCGACCGCGATGTCGGCCGGCACGATGTCCGGTCGCGTCGACAGCGCCTGGCCGAACTTGATGAAGACCGCGCCGAGTTCCTCCAGCGCCATGCGGATGCGTTCGCCGCGCGGCCGCGGGTCGCGGTCGGCCTCGCCCTTGAGGATCGCGCGCAGGTTATAGCGGCGCAGGACCTGCTGAATCTGCCACAGCCTGCGGCCACGGACGAAGTTCAAGGCAAGCGCTCCTCAAGCCGGCGCAGGCGCGCTTCCAGGCGATCGGCATCCTCGCGCAGCGTATCGATCGCGTTCATCCAGTCCTCGACGTCGGCGGCGCGCGCCAGGTCGCGGGTTTCCTCGCGCAGGTACTCGGCGGTATCCAGGCCCAGGGTCTGGGCGGTCTGGCGGCCCCAGTCCAGCAGCTTGCGCAGGCCC